>NZ_JACZCQ010000011.1 GCF_014904705.1 Nisaea sediminum | reverse complement strand
AGGGGGGTGTGGGGGGTTTTGACCCGGAAACCCCCGCCCCCGCGAACGGGGCCGCGGCTTTTTCAATCAGTGTCGTCATCCCGGGCTTGACCCGGGACCTTTGGGAGAGTCGAGCTCGTTGTTCGACAAGGTCCCGGCTCTGCGGCCGGGATGACGACGTTTATTGGAGCATGCTACCGTTCCCGAAACATCGGGGAGCGTACGCATGAACTGGACGGGCCGTCTCGATCACATCCACATCTGCGCCGAGGGTTCGGCGGACATGACCGAGCTCGACGAAGCGAAGCTGATCGCCGGCAAGGGGATCGAGGGCGACCGCTATTTCCTCGGAACCGGAACCTATTCCGACAAGCCGGCGCCGGACCGGCAGGTCACCCTGATCGAGAGCGAGACGCTGGAGGCGCTCGCCCGCGACCACAATATGGAGCTCACCCCGATCGAGAGCCGGCGCAACCTCACCGTCACCGGCGTGCCGCTGAACCATCTGGTCGGGAAGAAGTTCCGCGTCGGAGAGGTCGTGCTCTATGGCGGGCGGCTGAACACGCCCTGCCAGTATCTCGACGATCTGCTCGGCAAGAAGCTGTTCAAGCTGCTGCTCAACCGCTCGGGACTCAATTGCGAGATCGTCGAGGGCGGCGTGATCCGGCCCGGCGACACGGTTTCGTCCATGGAATGAAGGAGCCGGGGCCATGACCGTCAAACGCATCGTCGCCAATCTCGCCGCTCCGGACGTGGAGACGACCGCGCGATTCTACCGTGACCTGTTCGGCCTCGAGCTCAAGATGGATCTCGGCTGGATCGCAACCCTCGGCTCGGACGAGAGCATGCGGGTGCAGTTCAGCCTGATGCGCGAGGGCGGCTCCGGCGCGCCGGTTCCGGATATCTCCATCGAGGTGGACGATCTCGACGCCATGCTGGAGAAGGTGCGGCAGGCCGGCTACGAGGTCGAGTACGGTCCCGCGGACGAGCCCTGGGGCGTCCGCAGGTTTTATCTGCGCGATCCCGAAGGCCGGCTGGTCAACGTTCTGACGCATCTCTGAAGAGGTCTCAGAACCGGAAGTCCGGCAATTCGTTGAAGGCTTTCTTGAGCGCGTCGCCCCAGCCTTCCGAGACGGTCATGTAATAGGGATCGTCGGCCTTGATCCGCCGCGTATGACCGATCTCGAAACTGTCCTTCTCGTACGTCATCAGGTCCAGGGGCAGGCCGACCGAGAGGTTGGCCTTGATGGTCGAGTCGAAGGAGACCAGCAACAGCTTGATCGCGTCTTCGAAGCTCATTTCCGGGTCGTAGGCGCGGATGATGATCGGCCGGCCGTACTTGGTCTCGCCGATCTGGAAGAACGGGGTGTCCTCGGAGGCCTCGAGGAAGTTGCCTTCCGGATAGATCAGATAGAGGCGCGGTTCGCCGCCACGGATCTGGCCGCCAAGCAAGATCGTCGCATCGAATGTCGAATCCCCGCGCATTCCATTCGGTGAGGAGGTGCGAATCACCTCGCGCAGCATCTGACCGACATGGCGCGCGGCCTCGAACATGGAAGGAGCTGCAAAAACCGAGGGACTGCGGTCTTCCGGCGCCTTCGCCCGCTCGTCGATCATGCTGACGACGGTCTGGGTGGTGGCCAGGTTGCCCGAGGTCAGAAGCGTGATGACGCGCTCGCCGGGCACGCACCAGGTGAACAGCTTCTTGAATTGCGAGATGTTGTCGACACCCGAATTCGTGCGGGTATCTGACATGAAGACAAGACCCTTATTCAGCCTGAGGCCGACACAGTAGGTCATGGTTACAGAAGGCTCCGAATGGGCGGTTACTGCTGCTCGACCTGGAGGTTCACGGAGAGGGATTCGGCACTGCTGCCAAACCGCAAACCCGACACAGGCGCAGCTTCCTTATAGTCCAAACCACAGGCGACACGTACATAGCGTTCGTCGGGCGAAATGCCGTTCGAGACGTCGAACCCGATCCAGCCGATGTCCGGGACGTGTATCTCCGCCCAGGCATGTGCGGCATCCTGCTGCACGCGGTCGTTCATCATCAGATACCCACTGACATAGCGTGACGAATAGCCGAGCACGCGCGCGGCGGCGATCATGATATGGGTATGATCCTGACAAACGCCATGGCCGGCCTTGAGGGCGTCTTCCGCGGTCGTCGTGACTTCGGTCTTGCCAGGCTCGTAAGCGACCCGATTGCCGATCAGTTCGCTCAGAGCATGCAGGCGGGCGATGTCGCCGTCATATTTGGCGTCCAGAGATTTCAGGAGTTTCCTGAGTTCGGCACCTGGCGCCGTCGACGGCGTATTCCGCAGATAATACCAGAAAGGCGCATGGAGCCCTTCCTCGACCAGAACGCCGTGGGTGTCGTGGGTCTCGACCTCGCCCTCGACGAGGATGGAGACGTCCTGGCTGTCCGGCTCGATGCTGGTGAGGATGACGTGGTTGCCGTGCTGATCTGTGAAACTCAGCTCCTCGCGCGCACCTTGGAGTGCGATCCGCCAATCCAGAATGGACTGGGACGCGAAGGACCGCGGCGTCTTGCGGAGCTGCTGAAGTGCGAACGGGACGGGCGCGTTGTAGTGATAGCTCGTCGTGTGGGATATCCGGAGGCGCATGGTTAACTGTAGAACCTGTAGTCCTGTTCGATCTGACTGCTCAGTTCGCCCATACCATAAATAAAATTCTTTAAGAATTCGTGCAGTCCCGACGCAAGGATCGAATCGATAGTCCTCTGGTCGAGCGTCTCGAAGATCTTGTCCACGCAATCATGGCACGGCTTGCGCTCGCCGTACTGAGCGCTGAGATTGTTCAGGTTCGAGAGGATCTCCTGCACACAATGCGCCAGCGAGCGGGGCATGCTGCGGTCCAGGATCAGGAAATCGGCGATGCCGCTCGGGTTGATGTCCTCGCCGTTCAGCCATCGGTAGGAGCGGTTTGCCGAGAGGGAGCGCAGGATGGTTTCCCACTGCACGTTGTCGAGCGATGAGCCGATATGCGAGAGCGAGGGCAGCAGGACGTAATATTTTACATCGAGAATGCGGGCGGTGTTGTCCGCCCGCTCGATGAATGTCCCGAGCCGGGCAAAATTGTAGATGTCGTTGCGCAGCATGGTGCCGTAGAGCGTGCCGCGGACCAGCGTGCTCTGCTGCTTGATGAGTGCCAGAACTTCGGGCAGGTCCCGTTCCCGGATCGGACGCTGCAGGGCCTGGTTCAGCACCATCCAGCTTTCGTTGGTCGCCTCCCAGACCTCGCGCGTGAGGGCGGTTCGCACAAGGCGGGCGTTGGTTCGCGCCTGTTCCGTGACGTAGCGGACACTGGAGGTGTTCTCGCGGTCGCGCAGTATGTAATCGACCACATTGGCCGCGTTGTATTCACCGTGCCTGTTTTCGAACCCGTTCGTGACGCCTGCCGTCGCGATGACCGATTGCCATTCGCTTGTTGCCGCTGTGGAGCGGGTGAGAGCAATTCGGAATCCGGCCTCGAGCAGACGGGCGAGATTCTCGCTCCGCTCGAGATAACGGAACATCCAGTAAAGGCCGCCTGCAGATTTCCCCAGCATCAGTCGTCCAGCACCCAGGTGTCCTTGGTTCCGCCGCCCTGACTGGAATTGACCACCAGGGATCCTTTCTTGAGCGCGACCCTGGTCAGACCGCCGGGCGTGATGTCGATGCTGTCCGGCGAGACCAGAACGAAGGGGCGCAGATCCACATGACGCGGTGCGAGGCCGGCCTTCGTCAGGATCGGAACGGTCGAGAGCGCGAGCGTCGGCTGGGCGATGTAATTGCCCGGTTTGGCCTTGAGCAGTTTCCGGAACCGCGCGATTTCCCGTTTGCTCGCGGTCGGGCCGATCAGCATTCCGTATCCGCCGGAGCCATGGACTTCCTTTACGACGAGATGCTCGAGATTGTCGAGGACGTAGGCCAGAGAGTCAGGCTCGCTGCAGCGCCAGGTCTCCACGTTCTTAAGGATCGGCGCTTCGCCGGTGTAGAAGTGGACGATTTCCGGCATGTAGGAATAGATCGCCTTGTCGTCCGCGATCCCGGTCCCGGGCGCGTTGGCGAGCGTGATGCCGCCGGCGCGGTACACGTCCATGATCCCGGGCACGCCAAGGATGGAGTCCGGATTGAAGTTCAGCGGGTCGAGGAACTCGTCGTCCACGCGGCGATAGATCACGTCGATCGGCTCGTAGCCTTTGGTCGTCCGCATCGCGATGCGCCCGTCGATGACGCGAAGATCGTGACCCTCGACGAGCTCCGCTCCCATCTGGTCGGCAAGGAAGGAATGCTCGAAATAGGCGGAGTTGTGAATTCCGGGTGTCAGGACCGCGATTACCGGCCGCCCGCTGCACACGCTCGGGGCGGAGCGGGCGAGGGCACGGCGCAAGGCTTTCGGATAGTCGCTGACACTCTGTACCGGAATTTTGGAGAACAGCTCCGGGAACATCTGAAGCATCGTCTCACGGTTTTCCAGCATGTAGGAGACGCCCGAAGGCGTGCGGGCATTGTCCTCGAGCACGAAAAACTCGTTGTCGCCGGTTCGCACGAGGTCGATGCCGACAATATGGGTATAGACGCCGCCCGGCGGTGAGACGCCGATCATCTTCGGCTCGAAGGCGCTGTTCTCGGAGATCAGCCGTTCCGGTACACGTCCGGCCCGGATGATTTCCTGGCGGTGATAGATGTCGTGCAGGAAGGCATTGATCGCCCGGACGCGCTGTTCGATGCCGCGGGCGAGCCGCGACCATTCCCGCGACGAGAGAATGCGGGGCACCACGTCGAACGGGATCAGCCGTTCGGTATCCTGCGAGTCGCCGTAGACGTTGAAAGTAATTCCGGTGCGCCGGAAAAAGGTCTCCGCCTCGGCGGATTTTTTTAGAAGCTGGGCGGGGTCTTCCGCATCGATCCAGTTGTGATATTCGCGATAGGCGTTCCGGACTGTTCCGTCGCCGCCAAACATCTCATCGTATTCGTTTTTGCCGTCTCCCATGCCGCAGATTAGAGCAAGTTCCCGGCGCGCTTCGCAAGTGCGAAGATTTCCGTCAGGTTACACCAAAGACGGAAGCGAACGGTTTCCGTCAGCACCAAGTGTCCGGTGGATTGGTTGCGATGCCGGCAATCTCCGGCTGGGGAGCGCGGTTAGGAGGCCAGGTCCTGGAACTGCCGGATTTCGGAGGTCACGACATCCAGAAGCATGCTGTGAGTAAGCTGCGACTTCAGGATGAAACGATTGATGTCCTTGACGTTTCTCGCATCGCTTTCCGACAGCATCGCCGGCTGCCCGGTCCGGATTACGATCCGGATGTCGGTGTTCGCGATTTCCGCGCGAATGTGACGCGCAAGCTCGAACCCTGCTTCGGGCGTTTCCATCACGACGTCCAGCAGCACCAGCGCGATACCGGGGCATTTGTTCAGAACTTCGATACCTTCCGCCCGTGAATAGGCGTGATGGAAATGAAGCGGCCGGCCGAGAACGGTCTCGCCGCCGAGCGAGAACAGGGTCGATTTATGCACGTCGGCATCGTCATCCACGATAAGGATGCGCCACGGAATCTGGTTATCCGGTGCAGCGTCATGATCCGTCTCGTCTTCGTCGGCGAAGACCAACTCGTCGAACTCTTCGGAAGCGCTGCCGGTGGTGGATATATACATCTGGCCGGACTGCCCGAGGAGACGCATTACGCGCGGGCCGATAACTGTCGGTTCCTGTGCCGTTCCAAAAAGGTATTTCATGCCGCCTGCCTCCAGTTTCGGGCTTCCGAAGGTGATGCCGTTTCGACCGGCTTCTCCCAGGCCTCTGCCGATATTCGTGGCATTGGACCCGATTTTTTTAAGGAGTTTGCCACGAAACCTTTAACCGGAAATGAATCCCCGGAACCTTAGCCAGAAGTCGAACCGCCGGAAGTCCAGAGGTCAGCCAACGAAAGCCCGCTCGACGACGAACTGGGCCGGGTTGTTGTTCGCCCCTTCGGTCAGCCCGGCTTTCTCGCAGAGCTCCTTGACGTCCTTCAGCATCGGCATCGAGCCGCAGATCATCGCCCGGTCGCTTTCCGGGTTGAGCGGCGGAACGCCGAGATCCTCATAGAGCTTGCCGCTCTCCATAAGGTCGGTGATGCGGCCCATCTTCTCGCTCTGCTCGCGTGTCGTAGTCGAGTAGAGGGTGAGCTGCGGGCCCGCGAGTTCGCCGAAAACCTCGTCTTCCTTCAGCGATGCGACCAGTTCCTTGCCATAGGTCAATTCCGCGACCTCGCGGCAGGTATGGGTCAGGATCAGCTCGTCGAACTTCTCGTAGGTCTCCGGGTCGCGGATCACCGAAGCGAAGGGCGCGATCCCGGTGCCGGTGGAGAACATGTAAAGACGCTTGCCCGGGAGCAGCGCGTCGTTCACCAGCGTGCCCGTCGGCTTCTTGCGCATCAGCACGGTGTCACCCGGCTGGATCTTCTGCAAATGCTCGGTAAGCGGGCCGTTCTGGACCTTGATCGAATAGAACTCGAGCTCCTCGTCCCAGGCGGGGCTGGCGATGGAATAGGCGCGGTAGACCGGTTTCTCGGCGTTCGGCAGGCCGATCATGACGAATTCGCCTGAGCGGAACCGGAAGCTCTGCGGGCGCGTCATGCGGAACCGGAACAGCCGGTCCGTATAGTGCTGCACCTCGGTGACGGTCTCGGCGAAGACTCCGTCCGGAACCGGAAACCCTCCGGTGCCGCGCGCTTCCGCGCTCTCCGCGATTGTGGCGTGACTGTCCATCATGTTCACTGTACCTGCTCTCCTGTTGAGAGGTCCGGCGGCTCGGCCGGCACCGCCCGGTCCGGGCAGCGGTTGAGGTCAACGGCCCTAAGATTGGGCCTGCGACCGCCGTTTTCTATCCTTGGCGGCCTTTCGGTTCAATCTTTCCATGCCGTGCGCGGCGATTGGTCTCGCAATCGCTGCGCACAGCCGGGTTCGAAAGGGATCAGGCCGCGGCCTGTTTGTTGGTGCCGGGCGAGCGCTGCACGGCGCCGTTCTCGTCGAAATGAATGCCGCACTCGGTCTTCTCGAGCCTGGCCCAGCGTCCCGCTCGTTGCGGCCCGTCCGCCGCTGCCGGGGCGGTGCAGGGCGCGCAACCGATCGAGCGGTATCCGGCCGCCTGAAGCGGATGCCGTGGCAGATCCCGGACCGTGAATTCGGCATCGATCCGGGCCTCGTCCCAAAGGGCGAGCGGATTGAGACGGATGCGGTCGCCGAACTGCTCGATCGGGTCGATATCCGCGCGCACATCGCCGTGGGCCCGCTTCCGCCCCGTTACGATCAGCCCGAACGGCGTGATCGCCTGGCGCAGCGGCAACACCTTGCGCAGGTTGCAGCAGGCATCCGGATCGCTTTGCCAGAGCGTGCCGTCCCGGTCCTGGCGCTTGATCAGGGCTGTGGAGGGGGTCGCGTTCCGGACGTCTTTCAGGTCGAGTCGCGCCACCAGTTCGTCGCGATAGGCAAGCGTCTCGGCGAAATGTTTACCGGTATCGATGAAGATCACCGGGATCGTTCTGTCGACCTCGGCAACCAGATCCAGCAGGACTGCCGATTCCGTCCCGAAGGAGGCGATCACCGCGCTCCGCCCGGGAAACTCCTCCTGGGTCAGGGCATGCAGCAGCCCGGCTTCGTCCAGACCCGCATAGTCCTCGACGAGCCTGCGGTGGAGCGCCGCCGTCTCGTCCTCGTTTTTGTCGTGACGGACATGTGAGTATCGTCCGCCGGTCGTTACCCGTTCGATCGCTTGCGCCATGATCCTTCATCCATTCCGCGTCGCTCGTGGGCGGTACCCCGGCGATCGGGCAAGCTTGCCCGTTGACGGACTTTCGTCCGCCTCGTCATCGTCAAGGTCATGCAAGATCGCGCCACGCGCGATATGCCCGCCACTCGGTTCGGGCCCACGGGAACATCCCGTGGCGCTTTAGCAGTTGGTGACGCGGATGCAAGCTGCCCTGTCAAATCCCGCGGGAAAGTCATCCTTTCCGAGGCTGAAGGTAGGGATCGGGATTTGCAGGGTCAACGTGTTGAAATGGCTGGAAAGTCAAATAAACCGAACCGTTCCCGGATCGGCATTCGGCGGATCAATTCCGTCTCCGGCCGCGCCGTTGGCGAGTGGATTCTTTGCCCTCTCCGCCGCCGAGAAGTTCGGCCGTCGAGCCGGTCAGCGTGCCGCAGGCGGCAACGATCGCCGGCATGTCCGGGGCATCGCCCTTGGTGTGGGCGTCGAGCGCCTCCCGCATCGCGCGGATATGGGTCGGTGTGGTGCCGCAGCAGCCGCCGACGATCCGGGCCCCGAGATTGACCGCAAGACGGGCGCAGGCCTGCATCAACTCCGGCGTGCCGGTGTAGCGGATCTCGCCGTCCTCGTAGACCGGGATCCCGCAATTGGCCTTGGCGATCAGCACGTCTCCGCTTTCCAGCTTGTCCGCGATGCTGAGCAGGCCGACAAGCAGGTCCGAGGCGCCGGTGCCGCAATTGCCTCCGAAGGCGACGGGACGGACCGGGCGGGCATGGACCATCTCGACCAGGCGCTGCGGCGTCATGCCCATCATGGTGCGCCCGTTGGTGTCGAAAGAGAGCGTGCAGACCGCCGGCAATCCGACCTCGTCCGCCGCATCCAGCGCCGCCGTCAGTTCCTCTTCAGAGGAGATGGTCTCGATCCAGGCGACGTCGGCGCCGCCGTCCTTGAGGCCACGCATCTGCGCCGCAAAGCTCTCCTTGCCGTCCTCGACGCTAAGCGGACCGAGCGGCTGGTAGAGATCGCCGGTCGGGCCGACGCTGCCGGCATTGACGATCTTCCGTCCGCTTTCGGCGATCTCCGCCGCAAGCAGCTCGGCGGCCGCCTTGTTCAGTTCGTAGACCCGCTCCTCGGCCTTGTGCAGCTTCAGCCGGTTCGCCGTGCCGCCGAAGGTGTTGGTCAGCACGATGTCGCTGCCGGCCTCGATGAAGTCGCGGTAATGGGCGCGGATCTTCGCCGGCTCCTCGACGTTCCAGATTTCCGGCGCGTCGCCATGCTGGAGGCCGCGTGCGAACAGGTTCGTGCCGGTGGCGCCGTCGGTCAGCAGCCAGGGCTTTTCGGCGAGGAGTTCGGTGAGCAGATCGGTCATAGGGCAAGCCTGTATTTGGCAATGGCGCGTCGGCGCAGCAATATGAAGCTCAATAGCGAAATGCAATCGCGTTGATTGCCCGGTGGGCGACACCAAGTGTCGTGGACCGAACCATTTTCGAGCGACAGGAGTTCTCATGGCCGCCGACGTCATCGACTACAGGATCGAGGGGGACCACGCCCCGCTCTTGACCGTCACGCTCGATCCGGGGGAGGCGGTGCAGGCCGAGGCGGGGGCGATGGTCATGATGGATCAGGGAATCCGGATGACGACCGAGCTCACAGGCGGCCTGCTTGGCGGCCTGTTCCGGAAGTTCTCCGGCGAGAGCCTGTTCCTCACCTATTTCATCAATGAGGCGGACGAGCGCCAGGACGTCTGTTTCGCGGGCTCGATGCCGGGGCAGATCCGCCCTATCGATCTCGGCAAGAGCGGCGGGCTCTTCTACTGCCAGCGCGATGCCTATCTCTGCAGCGCCCGCGGCGTCGATGTCTCGATCGCGCTGACCCGCAAGCTCGGCGCCGGGTTCTTCGGCGGCGAAGGGCTGATCCTGCAGAAACTGGAAGGCGACGGTTTCGCCTTCCTCAATGCCGGCGGCACCCTGGTCGAGCGGGAGTTGGGTGAGGGACAGCGCATCACGGTGGATACCGGCTGCCTCGTCGGCTTCTCCGGGACCTGCGACTACGACATCGCGTTTCAGAAAGGGATCCGCAATCTGGTGTTCGGCGGCGAGGGGATCTTCGTCACCCACGTAACCGGCCCCGGCCACGTCATCGTGCAGACCCAGCCGATCGCCGAACTCGCCATGTCGCTGGCGCGCCTGATGCCGAAAGAGGAGAAATAGGAGCGGCAAAACCGGGAAAACACAAAAACCGCCGCTCGGCATGCGAGGGCGGTTCCGTGTTCTGGACCGGGTAGATACCGCCGAAGCGGCAAGAGCCCCGAGGGCTCTAGAAGCCTTCGCGCTCCATGCGCTTGCGCATGAGCTTGCGATAGCGGCGCACCGCTTCGGCTTTCTCGCGCGCCCGCTTTTCGGACGGCTTCTCGAAGTTGCGACGCAGCTTCATTTCCCGAAAGACACCTTCGCGCTGCATCTTCTTCTTCAGCGCGCGCAGGGCCTGATCGATATTGTTATCGCGGACCGTTACATGCACGAAACCCGACCTCCAAAACAACTGTGCGAATTCAGAACACAAGGTGCCCCTAGGGATTTCGCTCCCCACGGGCAGGAGGCGGGTATGTATCACAACCCTTCGCGACTTGCAAAGCCCGGCTTTACATAAATCGCGCGGTTATTTGCAGAGCAGCTTTGCACAGCCCCTGATGTCATCCGGGCAGCCGTCGAAAGCCCGAAGCGCGGTTTACCCTGCGATGTTAGCGCTCTATATCGAAGTCATGACAGCACAAAAGATCGTACGAATGGGAGATCCGGTCCTTCGCCGCCGGGCGGAAGAGATTCCGGATCCGGCCGCGGAAGGGATTTCCGCGCTCGCCGAGGACATGGCCGACTCGATGGCTGCCGCCGGCGGTGTCGGCCTCGCGGCGCCGCAAATCGGCATCTCGAAGCGGATCATCGTCTTCAAGGTTCCGGCCGAACGGGCGACCGCGGAGACGAATGACGGGCCGCTCGATTTGCAGGTTCTGGTCAATCCGGTGATCGAGCCGCTTTCGGGCGAAATGGAACTCGGCTGGGAGGGATGTCTCTCCATTCCTGGCCTCAAGGGCGAAGTGCCGCGCTACCGGAAGATCCTGTACCGGGGCTATGATCTGAACGGCGAGAAGGTGCTGCGCCAGGCGGAAGGTTTTCATGCACGGGTGATCCAGCACGAGGTCGACCATCTGGACGGCATTCTCTATCCGGAGCGCATGACCGACATGCGGCGCTTCGGCTACGGCGAGGAACTGCTGCGCGCGGCGGCGGACATTCCGGAGCGGGAAGAAGAAGGAGACGGCAAATGAGCGACGATACCGTTCTCGACAAACGGGAGGCGGAGCGCGACCGGTTGCTGGACAGCATCCTGCCGCACGTCATGTTCGACGGCTGGAGCCGCAAGGCGCTGAAGCACGGCGCCGAGGATGCGGGCATTTCCGCCGCGGACCTCGACCGGTTGTTCCCGGCGGGCGTCGGTGACTGCATCGGGCATTTTCTCGACCGGGCCGACCGCGAGATGGTTCGGGAGTTCCAGCGCCGCAATCCGTCGCAGATGAAGATCCGCGACCGGATTGCCGCCGCGGTCCGCATCCGTTTCGAGCAGGCCGTGCCGCACAAGGAAGCGGTGCGCCGTACGCTGGCCTATATGGCGGTCCCGGGGCAGGGCGGCCTCGGAACCCGCAGCCTCTACCGGACCGTGGATGCGATCTGGAAGGCGGCGGGAGATACCTCGACCGACTACAATTTCTATACCAAGCGCGGATTGCTCGCGGCGGTGTACAGCTCGACCCTGCTGTTCTGGCTGAACGATACGTCCGAGGACCATGTCGAGACCTGGGACTTCCTCGACCGGCGGATCCGGAATGTCATGGCGATACCAAAGCTGACCGGCCGTCTGAAGGAGGCTGCCGAGAAGGTGAAGAGCCCGTTCGAGGCACTCAGGAACTGCGCCCCGAAACGGCGTCCCTTCGCCGGCGCGCGGCAAGTCTAAGACCGTCGGCGGCCGGCTTGCCGGTCACCTCCGTCACGAAGTCGCCAGACCGTACATCTTCAGGGTCTCGGCTATCGCCGCATCGAGTCGATCGGCGAACGGCGCGAACCATTCCTGCGATCGCAATTCGGCGGCATTCCGGTGCTGAGCAGTGTTCTTCAGCCCGGGATTATGCTCCCAAGCCTCCATCGCGGCAGAGATAAGTGCCACCACCGGGTGATCGATCGCAAACCGTTCAGGGATGCCGCCGCGCTCTGACACCTCGGATTCGTAGGCGCGCTGGATGACGGCTCGCTGTACGGCCCACTCGATGCGGGTGGCTTTCTCCTCGATGCTCACCTTGTCGAGGAACTGAAGGCCGGCCTTGTAGGTACTTTCGTGGTCCAGCGGGCTGGCGGCTAAGAACTCGCCGCTAAGGCGGGTCGGGCCGTTATAGAGACCCATCGCCATGCCTTGCTGGCCGTTCATGAGATCTCTGGCCGTGTTCTGTTCGTCCTCGCTGAACAGGCCTCCCTCATTGCTGGCCACGGCGTGAAGTGCCCGGCGGTCGAGCTCTCCGAACAGCGAATAGTGATCGACGCCCTCATAATTGTGGGTGGAGAATGGCTCTCCGCTCTCCCGCATGGCCTCATATTTCGAGTCCAGATTTTGCCGGGCTGCTTCGGCGACCTGGGCAAACGACCGTTCCTGGGAAAATGGTTCAGCGCTGGGATCGACGATGCCAGCAGAAAGGTTTCTTGCCGAGAACCCCTCTCTCGTCGGCCGAAACTGTTCGAAATAGTCGACCCGCGCCTGAAAAAGAGCGTCCTCGGCCTGTTGCGTCTTCAGCAAAGCCCGCGCTTCGGCTGAAATTTCCACTGTATCGACGATACCGGTGCCCGACGCAGGTCTCTGTGAGAGCGAGGCCTTGCGATCCGGGGTATCCGCGTTCTGAGCCTCGAACAATTGGGGCAACAGCCCCTGCGCGTATACGCCGAGAGTGCTGATCATAGGACGGTCCCAAGACTTCCGAATTCATGCCTTTTCGCATACCCGCCGCGTCGGAAATCGATCCGGTGCGGACGTTAATAATGGTTAAGCAAAATACGTGCCGGGCCTGGCACGAGTGGCGAGCCGGTTGGGTTTTCGGATATGAAAGGCTCTTGGGGGAGTGGTGCCCGGCAGGAACTGCCTGCCGGGCGATTAAGCGCCGTGCACGTGGGACGCGGAAAGGATTGTCCTAGCGGCCGGCCAGCGTGGCCTCGATCCCGGCGGCAACCGCCAGCGTCTTCGCATCGCCCATCGTTTCGCCAACCACCATAAGGCCGACCGGTCCTGTGCCCGCCTCGTGACAGGGCAGCGAGACGGCCGAACGGTCGAGGAAATTGCCGAGCGACGGGTTGCGCAGTATCAGCATGTTGGTGGTGTGATAGAGGTGATCGTCGGCCTCGAGACTGGCGATGCCGGGCGCGACGACCGGCACGCTCGGCATCAGCACCGCGTCATAGTCCCGCGTCGCCGCATTGGCGATGGCCTGGATCTCGGCCCGGCGGCGCTGCAGGATCACATAATCCGCCGCCAGCATCTTCGCGCCGCCCTGGATCCGCGTCCCGACCCGCGGGTCGTAATCGGCTTCCTTGCGGGACAGAAGGTCGCGGTGGATCGCATAGGCCTCCGTCGGGGCGAAACCGCCGGCCCTGTTCGAGGCCGGGATTTCCAGCAGCCACTCGAAGCTTTTCTCTTCCAGGATCGCGCCGGCCTTGGAGAGCCTGTCGAGCGCGGCCTCGAATGTCTTCGCGACATGCTCGTCCATATCGTCGAGCACGAGGGTGCCCGGCACCACCAGGCGCATGCCCTTGACCGGGAACGGCTCGACCGGCTTCGGCGTCTCGCCCGCCATGATCGCGTCGAGCAGGGCGCAGCAGGCGACGGAGCGTGCGAGCGGACCGATGGAATCGAGCGACCAGGAAAGCGGGAAGGCGCCATCGGTCGGCACCCGGCGCGCGGTCGGCTTGAAGCCGGTGAGGCCGTTCAGCGCCGAGGGGATGCGGACCGAGCCGCCGGTGTCGGTGCCGATGCCGGCCGCCGCCATGCCGTCGGTCACGGAGATCGCCGCGCCGGAGGAGGAACCGCCGGGAATCCGGCCCGTTGCCCGGTCATAGAGATTCTTCGGCGTGCCGTAATGTGGGTTCAGCCCGAGGCCCGAGAAGGCGAATTCGGTCATGTTGGTGAGCCCGACGATGACGGCGCCTGCGGCCCGGAGACGGGCGATGGCCGGCGCGTCCGCGGCAGCGGCGGGTTCGTCCTTGCGGGCGACGGAGCCGGCCATCGTGACCTTGCCGCGGATATCGAACAGGTCCTTCACGGAAATCGGAATACCGGCGAGCGGCGAGGGGACGATCCCGGCCGCGCGCAGGGCATCGCTCGCTTTCGCTTCCGCCCGCGCCCCTTCGGCGAAGACATTGGTGAAGGTGCGGGACCCTTCGCCTTTTGGATCCTCGATCCGGGCCAGCGCTTCTTCGGTCAGTTTCTCGGAGGTCGTCTTGCCGGTGGAGAGGTCGGCGGCGAGGTCTTTGAGCGGGGCGAACATGGTCTCAACTCACATTTGGAAGGGTATGAATGTCGTAGGCATGAGAGATCCTGGCTCCGCGCACCGGATCCTCGATCTCCATCGAAAAGCGGTCCGCCGGGCGAATGCCGCCGATCGCGGCGAAGGTCCCGAGCAGCATGACGGTGCCGGGTGCGAGATCGCCCTTCGCGTATTTCTCCATCATGGTCTCCGGCCGGTGGATCGCGCCGAGGGTTCCGTCCTGGTAGAGCATTTCCTCGCCATCGATCACGACACGGGAGCGCAGCCGGATCTGATCCCAATGGTCCAGCAGGTCCGCCAGCGGCCAGGCTTCGCGGGCCAGCACCTTCGGGCACATCTGTTTCGAGGCGGCGACGGAATAGGCCTCGGCGGCGCGGTCGGTATGGTCGGAGCCGACGGTCACCCAAAGCCCTTCGTCGCTGGCGATGAGGACCGCCTCGACCTCTCCCGAGGTCTCGGTTCCGACCACCTGGATCGCATCGTCCTGCATCAGAATATTGACCGCGTTCCGGTAGAAAAGCGGCGTCTGGCTCGGCGGTGCGACGCCGATCGCCTTCAACTCGTCGATATGATGCTGCAGGGCTTCGGTGTCCCGGCCGCTCCAGCCGCCGACAACCAGGTCCGAGACGCTGACGGCGAGCATTCCGCCGTCGGGTTTTTCGAAGCGGAGCGTGACATGGGCGCCGTCGCGCATGAGCTGGTTCCCTATCTGGTCTGGTCGGATGCCGGAACGGCGAGAGCGGAAACGATATCCGCTTCCGCCGCGTCGGGAAAGGCGGTGCGGACGAGTTTCAAAAGACTGTCTTGAATCCCGTCGCCGGGGCCCGTTGCCGCGAGGGAAAGGTAATGCCGCAGATTGCCGGCCGCCGCGTGGACCGGATCGTCTCCGCTCCCGGAAAGTCCTTCGAACGCCGTGTGAAGCCGCGCCTGCTGGATCTGTTCCGCGGTCAGTTCCAGTGCGGCGACCTGTTGGCGGAACGCGGTGAGCCCCGGGTCTGCCGCGAGCGGTTTCAGGTGGCGCCGGATGGCTCTCAGAGGCGCAATGACCGGTCCGGTCCACTCACCGGCAAGTTCGATCGCGCGTCGGGCATCTCCGCGATCCAGAGCGACGCCCATGGATCCGAGCCAGCAGCACAGCAGCAGAAGGTTGACGTCGAGACCGTACCGGTCTTGCAGATCGAGGCATGCGGCAGCCGCGCCGTCCCGGGCGTAGGTCGTGAGGGAGTAGGTCCAGAACGGGTTATCGAGCGCGCGCATTGCTCATGTCTAGCATGCAAAAGCGCCCTACCAAACGGGATCGCTTTGAGATATGACAGATCCATTCAGCATATGGACGGCTACGGATCACCGCGTTGGAAGCAGACCGCGAAGAACTGTCACGCAGGCTCGAAGAGCTCAAGGTGGAGCACCGCGATCTAGATGACGTGATTGCCCGTCTGGCGGAAGACGGGCCGTTCAACCAGCTCCAGATCCAGCGTCTCAAGAAGCGCAAGCTGCTGCTGAAGGATCAGATCATCCGGCTCGAGAGCGAGCTCCTCCCCGACATCATCGCCTGAGCGGGGCTCAGCGTCCGGTGACCGCCAGAGCCATCATCTGCACGGCAAGCGACGATCGCTTCTTTCAGGTATCGCTCAGCCTTCTGCGTTCGATCAGGGATCAGCAGAGTGCCGATATCGATATCGGCTATCTCGATCTCGGATTGTCCGAGGAGAACCGAGCGACGCTGGCAAAGTTTAGTCCGGAAATCGCTTCGCCCGGATGGGACGTCGACTTCGCACCGCCGGGCCGCGATCGATCGACGGTTGGGCCCGGTTTCAAGGCGATGGTCTCACGTCCGTTCCTGCGCGACCATTTCCCCGGATACGAAACCTATATCTGGATCGACGCCGATGCCTGGATTCAGCATTGGTGGGCGATCGAGTGGCTGGAAAAGAGCGCGCTGCAGGGGCGGCTCTCGATTGTTCCGGAGATGGATCGTGCCTATGCGCATTGCTTCGACATCAAGTCCTATGTGCGCTGGACGGTCGAGCAGCAAACCGGATATTTCGGCGCCGACGAGGCCAAACGGGTCGGATACAATCCGGTACTGAATTGCGGCGTTTTCTCCATGCCGGCCGCCCATCCGGTCTGGGATGTCTGGGCCGACGCGATGCGCACGGCTCTCGGCCGGAAGGTCGGGTTCTATGCGGATCAGATGTCGCTCAATTACGCCGTCTACACGACCGACCATCCGCGCTGCTTCCTGCCGAGCACCTTCAACTGGCTGGCCAACATGGCGCTTCCGGCTTTCGATCCGGAAGCGGGAGAGTTGGTTGAACCCGATATCCCTCACCGCCCGATCGGTATCCTGCACCTGACTGGCGATATCAAACTCGCCAGCCAGCGGATCGCGATGGTCGGGCGCGACGAAACGATGGAATCGCGCCTCTTCTACGATCCCCGGCGGCGGAACAGGGCCGCGGTCAGATAAAACCGGACCCGGCTTCGGCAAGGATGCCGACGGCGAACCGGAAATCCTCCTCAGAGATGTTCAGCGGCGGGGAGAGGGTGAGATAGCGGCCGTCTGCAGTGCCGGTGTTGAGACCCAGCCTGTAGCAGGCGTCTTTCAGGGCGGGTAAATTCGTCCGATCGTCGCATTCGACCGCCATCGCGCAACCGATCCCCCGCGCATATGAATAGGCGGGTGTCTTTTTCGAGAGCGCCTGCAACTCCGCCAGCGCCCAACGGCCCAGGTTCGCGGATCTTTCGACAAGTTTCTCGTCATCGATGATTCTGAGCGTCTCGATCCCCGAGCGGGCCAACACCGGATTTTTCTGGTGGGTGTAGTGACCGATCCCGAGATGTTGGGCGACGTCGAGTTCGGTATTGGCGATCACGGCCGAGAGCGGCAGGACGCCGCCGCCCAGCGATTTTCCAAGTACGGTGATGTCCGGCGCGGCTTCGAAATGTTCGCTGGCGAAAAAGCGGCCGGTTTTGCCGAGGCCCGTCGGGATCTCGTCGAAAATCAGCAATGTTCCGGTCCGGTCGCAGAGGGAGCGGATCTCCGGCCAGAACCAGTCCGGCGGCAAATGCGGTGTGGCGCGGATAGGCTCCGAGAGGAGAGCCGCGATGTCGCGCGCTGCGAGATAATATTCCAGCGCCTCGAACGCGGTCTGCGCCGCCGCCTCGGCGGTTTCGCCGCTGTTGCGCGGCCAGAAGGGATGAACGTGATGGCAGCCTTCGAGAGCGGGAAATTCCTCTCGCTCCGCGGCGGTGCCGCCGACCGAGAGCGCGCCGAGCGCGGCGCCGTGCCAGCTGCCGTCGAAAGCGATCGTCTTAGTGCGCCCCGTCGCGACATAGGCGAGCTTGAGCGCCATTTCGATGGCGTCCGTGCCCGAGACGCCAAGTAGAACGCGGGCATTGCCGTAGGGCCAGCGCGCGGCCAGCATTTCCGCGAGTTCGACCGCAGGCTCCGATGTGAAGAGCCGCGGCGTGAAGGACAGCGTGTCCAGTTGCTGTTTCAGCGCCGCAACCATGCGGGGGTGCGCGTAGCCGATATTGTGGCAAGTGTTGCCGTGAAAATCGAGGAACCGGTGGCCTGTCTCGTCCACCGCCCAGGCCCCCCGGCACGAGGTGAAGGCATGGGCAACCGGCGTGGAGCCCGCCTGATGCAGGAAGGCGGCGGCATCCCGTCTGCTGATGGACTCACTCACGACCCGTTCCTCTCCGCTTACTCCCTTACGACTCAACCACAAAGCGCGCCGGGACAAAAGCCGTCAGTCCGCGCTTGTAACTGAAAGCTTCGCTCCTATAATGCCGCGCTTCTTTGGCCCGCTCCGCCGCGCAGGCGGGGCCGTTGGAAGCAGGATGGCGCATATGGCCGAGGCCGCGACACCATTGGTCGGCATTATCATGGGAAGCCAGTCGGACTGGGAAACCATGAAGGAAGCCGCCCTCATTCTCGAGGCTCTCGAGGTTCCGCACGAAACCCGCATCGTCTCCGCGCACCGCACACCCGCGCGCATGGCGGATTATGCGGCCACGGCGAAGGCGCGGGGCCTCAAGGTGGTGATCGCCGGCGCCGGCGGCGCGGCGCATCTGCCGGGCATGGTGGCAGCGCAGACGGCGCTGCCGGTGCTCGGCGTGCCGGTGGAAAGCAAGACGCTGAAAGGCATGGACAGCCTGCTTTCGATCGTGCAGATGCCGGGCGGTATTCCCGTGGGTACGCTCGCGATCGGTAAGGCCGGAGCCAAGAATGCCGGCCTTCTGGCGGCGGCGATCCTCGCCAACGAAGACGACGCCCTGCATGCCCGGCTGGCCGCCTGGCGCGAGGCTCAAACCGACTCGGTCGGCGACGTTCCGGTGGACTCCTGATGCCTGAGGTTCTGGCGCCGGGCGCTGTCATCGGAATCATCGGCGGCGGGCAGCTCGGCAGGATGACGGCGCTGGCCGCTGCGCCGCTCGGCTATCGCTGCCATATCTTCACCCCGGAAGAAGACAGCCCGGCCTCCCAGGTCGCGGAACGCACAACCGTCGCGTCCTATGATGATGAAGTCGCGCTCTCTGCGTTCGCCGCCAGTGTCGATGTCATCACCTACGAGTTCGAGAATATTCCCGTCGACACGGTCGAGCGGCTTTCAAAGCTGGCTCCGGTGCGGCCGCGGCCGAGCGTTCTGGCGGTCTCTCAGCATCGGGTTGCGGAGAAGGACTTCGCGCGCGATGCGGGGGCGGGAACCGCGCCTTACCGTCACGTCACCAGCTTTGAGCAATTGCGCAAGGCGGTCGAGGAAATCGGCCGTCCGGCGGTTTTGAAGACCTGCCGTTTCGGATATGACGGCAAGGGTCAGGTGAAGATCGCGGCGGAGACGGACCTCGCGGAAGCCTGGGAATCGTTGAACACGGACGACGCGGTCCTCGAAGGATTCGTTTCCTTCGAGAAGGAGATTTCCGTCATCGTCGCGCGCGGTCTCGACGGAACCTCCCGCGCCTTTCCGGTGGCCGAGAACCATCATGTCGACCATATCCTCAGCACCAGCACGGTCCCAGCGGCGATCGCTCCGGAAACCGAAGCCGCGGCGCGCGCGGTCTCGGAAGCGCTTGCGGAGCGCCTTGATCTCGTTGGTCTGCTCGCAGTGGAGATGTTCGTGACCTCCGACGGCAAGGTCCTCGTCAACGAGGTTGCGCCCCGGCCGCACAATTCGGGCCACTGGACCCAGGACGGCTGCGCGACCAGCCAGTTCGAGCAATTCGTCCGTGCTGTGACCGGACTGCCTCTCGGTCCGGTCGATGTGCGCTTTCCGACGGTGATGCAGAACCTGATCGGCGATCAGGTCGAGCAGTGGAAGACGATCGTCGCGGAGCCGGACGCCAAACTGCATCTCTACGGCAAGGCTGAAGCGCGTCCGGGCCGCAAGATGGGACATGTGAACCGGATCAGGGTTTCCTGATCGGGAGCGCCCCGGTCTCGAGGAAATGACGGACCGCGGCCCCGACGCGCTGCGGCCGGTCGCTTGTCGCCGTCGAGTCCGACGGCCGCTTCACGGGATAATGGGTGGGGAACATCGGATCCCATCCATCGGCGAAATAGAAATAAGCCTTTCCGAGACCGATCACGGGAACGCCGGCCGAACAGGCCAGCGCCAGCGCAGCCGTGGACGGCGTCACGATCAGGTCCATGCAGGCCATCAGAGCGAAGACGCGATCGAGTTCCCTGGTTTGATTTAGGTCCGGAAAGTCGTGGATCACGACGCCGTATTTCGACCGGATGTCCGCGAGTTCCCCGGAAGCATCGCCATATTGCAGATTGACCAGGGTGAAATCCCCGGTCGGGATCTCCTGAATCAATTCGTCGATGGTATTGTAGTGGATCGCCCTGTGCGAGGTGATCAGCGTTCCGCTGCGCCAGCTGATTCCCAGATACGGGCCCGGTCCCAGCGCATTCAGGCGCTCGCGCCATGCGGCGGTATAGCCCGGGTCGGGCTGCAAATAGCACGGCGTCTCGTTCCAGCTTTCCGGAGTTGAACGGTAAATCGCAGGAAGGTCGCCGCTGAAAATCGAGTGAGTGAAGCCCCTTTCCGCCGCCAGCGTCGTGTAATCGTGCGTAGGCTTTCCCTGCGGACCCGGCCTGAGCTGTGTCGGGATCAGGTCGATGCTCGGATAGGTGCGCTTCAGAAGGGGGTGCAGCCTCGTATCCGTTTCCACCGTTACGGTCTTCACGTCGCGAAGCAGTTCTCTGAGAGGCGACAGAAACCTGAGATCGTCGCCGACCCCCTGTTCCGAGGCGACGAGCAAGTGGTCCGGGACAGTGGAACCCGGCGACCAACGCGGGGGGATCCCGACCCTGAGCGGGGCGACCTTCATCCCGAGACGGTTTGGCCAGTACCTCCAGCCGGTTTCAACGTCCTGCGTGCAGAAAGCGGAAAGCGATAGGTTGTAGCCGAGGTCGTCGAATGTCGGGTCTACACTTAATCCGTGGCGGGAGACGCGGACGGATTCATGGAAGCGGCCAAGCTGGTACGACGTGGTTCCGAGAGAGTTGTAAAACATCACCGTTGCCGGCGAGAGCAGGATGGCACGCCGGGCGGCCTCGGCCGCAGCCTCGTATCTGACGTCGCCGTAATAGGTCGCGGACAACTGGTTCCAGGCATTGGCCGACCCGGGGCTGAGTATTGTCGCGAGCTTCCTTGGAACGAGGCCCGGCCGGCCGGATATTTCGGAAATATCTCCGTCGCGGAAGTTCGCGTAGAACTCGAAACGCTGCGGATCAAGCAGGATGCCGCACTTGGTTGCCCGGTCCGCCAGCGCGGTTTCACCGAGGGAAAGATGTGCGGCACGCAAATGAAAATAGATTTCGGCATTTGCCGGTGCCCGGTCTCGTGCCCTGGAGAGAGCCTCGAGAGCTTTCGCCGGCTCGCCGATTGTCTGGTAGGCGCATCCGAGACGCAGCCACGCCTCGGCATTCTCGGGGATCAGTTCGACCGCCCGTAAAGCGCGGGTTACGGCGATGTCGGGACGCCCGGTTTCAAGCGCTACGATCGCGGCATTGAGAAAAGCCGTGCCGGCTGCCGGGTTTATGATTCCGGCTCTTTCATAAGCCGCGGCTGCCGGGCCCGTGCCGCCGGCTGCCCGTGCTGCGCTTCCGAAATGATCGTAGAACGATGCCGCATCCGGACGTTGCAGGATGGCTTTTGCTATCTGCGCCTGCCCCTTGCGTGCCGCTCCGGTCTGAAAAAGAAGCGTGCCATAGAGATGCTGAAGATCAGCAACGGGCCCCAAATAGCGGAACAATTGCTCATAGAGCGGTCGGGCGGCCGCCAGATTGCCCGCTTCATGGAGCGAGAGGGCCTCGGTGAACTGCCGCTGGAGCTCAGCGGGGGCAGGGCGGTCCGTGCCTGGCGTATTCACCATTTGAGGTATTTCCTCTCGACCCAGCCTGACAGCGGTCCGGACGGCCCGCGTGCCTCGGCGAATTACGACGCCTCATCATAGCAGAACGCCAAAATGCGGCCAAAATCCGTTCCGTGCGCGCGAATTCAGAACGTCAGCTCCGTCCGTAAAGCGCATCGAGCCGCTGCCAGTAAGCCTCGCGTATTTTGTGGCGCCGGATCTTCAGGGTCGGCGTCATCATCGCGTTCTCGGTCGTGAACGGGCCGTCGGCGAGCATGAAGCGGCGGACCTTCTCGATCTGGGATAGCCGGCCGTTCGCCCGCTCCATCGCGGCGGCGATCGCCTTGATGAAGTCCTCGTTGCCGGCAAGCTCCGCCAAGTCGGGTGGCGCGCCGTTGGCCTTCGCCCACTCCTCGATAAAGATCTGGTCGGGAACCAGGACGGCGACGAGATAGGGACGCTTGTCCCCGTAGGTCATCGCCTGGGCGATCTCGGGCTCGACCGTGATCTGGCCCTCGACGCGAGCCGGAGAAATGTTGTCGCCTCCGGAATTGACGATGATGTCTTTCTTCCGGTCGGTGATGACGATGTAACCGTCCTCGTCGATCTTCCCGATATCGCCGGTATGCAGCCAGCCGTCGACGATCGTCTTGGCGGTGGTCTCGGGATCGAGCCAATAGCCTTTCATCAGCAGCTCGCCGCGCACCAGGATCTCCCCGTCGGCGGCGATCTTGACCTCGACATCCTTGAGCGGCGGGCCGACCGTGTGGATCTTCACCAGCTTGCAGCGGTTGCAGCTCACCACCGGAGAGGCTTCGGTCTGGCCGTAGCCCTGCAGGATGCGGACACCGAGCGCGAGGAAGAAGGTACCGATATCCGGATTGAGGGCGCCACCGCCGGACACGAAGGCCTTGAGACGTCCGCCGAAGCGGGCCGAGACCTTCTTGCGCACGAGCGCGTCGAGCAAGAGATTCTCCGCTTTCTCCCCGAGCGAGAGGCTGGAGCGATCGCGGTACGCCTTGGTGCCGAGTTCGACGGCGCGGTGGAACAGCTTCGCGCTCAGCCCGCCCTTGGCATCGACGCCGCGCCGGATCCGGTCGTGCAGGACCTCGTAGAGCCGAGGCACCGCGGTCATGATCGTCGGTTTCGCTTCTCCGAGGTTCTGCGCGACCTTGTCCGGCCCCTCCGCATAGTAGATCTCCGCGCCGATGGAGATCGGGAAATGCAGGCCGCAGGCATGCTCATAGGAATGCGATAAGGGCAGTAGCGAGAGAAAGACCTCGTGCTTCAGGCCGAGCTCGGCGAGCAGGTCGTGCGCGCCCTCGCAGTTCGTCAGCAGCGAGCCGTGGGTCAGCATGACGCCTTTCGGGCGTCCCCCGGTGCCGGAGGTATAGATCAGGCTGCAGACCTCGTCGCGCTTCAGCTCCGCGGCCCAGTTCGCGGGATCGCCATCTATGCTTTCGCCGCGTTTGCAGAGTTCCTCCCACCCGACGACATTGACGCCGGCCTGGGTCGCGCCGCCGGTATTCTCTATCGAAACAACGGTCTCGCAGGCATCGGAGCTGCGGGCGGCCGGCATCAGCTTCTTGGAAAGCCGGTCGGTCGAGACGATCGCCGCCTTCGAACCGCTATGGTCCAGCACGAACAGAATGTCGTCGCTCGTCGCGGTGGTGTAGGCCGGGACCGCGATGGCGCCGACCGCCATGATCGCAAGATCGGCGATGACCCATTCGGGCCGGTTCTCGGAGAGCAGCAGGACCCGGTCGCCCTTCCCGATGCCGATGGCGCGCAGGCCCTTGGCGCAGCGCTGCACCTCGGCGCGGGTCTCGCCATAGGTGAGAGGCTCATATATCCCGTCGCGTTTCGCCCAGAGGAATGGGCGGTCCGACAGACGCGCGGACTGGTCGAAGAACAAAGTTGCGAGATTACGAACTGCCTTGTAGTCCATTAAATCAGGTCTCCTCCCTCCGCCCCGAATTGTCGCACGGGGCTGGAAACGACATGCCGGCGACCGACATGGATGAGCTGTTCGCTCTTCAGTTACTTGAATGGATACCGATATGGCCGAAGCCGCACAATCCGAACTTGGCGCTCTTCCCGAATGGGATCTCTCCGATCTCTATCCCGGCCCTGACTCCGACGCTCTGAAAAAAGATCTCGAGAAACTGGCGGCGGACGCGAAGGCTTTCAAGGCGCGTTATGCCGGAAAGATCTCCGGACTGGACGGCGGCGAACTGGGCGAGGCGGTGCAGGCCTACGAGCGCATGGACGAGGTCATGGGGCGGATCATGTCCTACGCCTATCTCGTCTATGCGGGCGACATGGGCAGCGCCGAGAACGGCCGCTTCTTCCAGTCCATGCAGGAGAAGGTCAACGCGGCCGGCACCGACTTGCTGTTCTTCACGCTGGAGATCAACCGGGTCGAGGAAGAGGACATCGCCGAACGGCTGAAAGCGCCGGAGCTCGCCTTCTACAAGCCGTGGTTGCGCGACGTCCGCGCCTTCCGCGAGTATCAGCTCTCCGACGAGATCGAAGAGAAGCTGCACGAGAAATCCGTGACCGGGAAGTCCGCCTGGGTCCGACTGTTCGACGAGACTTTCGCGCGCCTGCGCTTTCCGTTCGACGGCAAGCAGCTGACCTCGGCCGAAGTGCTCGACAAGCTGAGCCACAAGGACGGTGCGGTGCGCGAGAAGGCGGCGAAAAGCTTCGCCGGCGTGCTGAAGCAGAACATCGGGCTCTTCGCCCTGATCACCAACACGCTCGCCAAGGACAAGGCGATCGAGGACAAGTGGCGCGGCTACGAGAAGCCGATCTCCGCGCGCAACCTCGCCAACCAGGTCGAGGACGAGGTGGTGCAGGCGCTTTCCGACGCGGTGACGGGCAGCTATCACCGGCTGTCGCATCGCTATTACGCGCTGAAGGCGAAATGGTTTGGCGTAGAGGCGCTGAATTACTGGGATCGCAATGCGCCGCTACCTGACGATGATGACGCGACGATCCCGTGGGAGAAGGCGACCCGCACGGTGCTCGACGCCTACCGCTCGTTCTCGCCGGAGCTGGCCGATGTCGGGCAGCGTTTCTTCGACAATGCCTGGATCGACGCGCCGGTGCGTCCCGGCAAGGCGTCGGGCGCCTTCGCCCATCCGACGGTGCCGAGCGCGCATCCCTATCTCTTGCTGAACTACCAGGGCAAGACGCGGGACGTGATGACGCTGGCGCATGAGCTGGGGCACGGCGTGCACCAGGTGCTCGCCG
Organism: Nisaea sediminum; assembly: GCF_014904705.1. Lineage (NCBI taxonomy): Bacteria > Pseudomonadati > Pseudomonadota > Alphaproteobacteria > Rhodospirillales > Thalassobaculaceae > Nisaea > Nisaea sediminum. Next base: position 109,281 of record NZ_JACZCQ010000011.1, on the reverse strand, counting down.
GCAAACAGGGCCAGCTGCTCTCCGACACGCCGCTGACCCTCGCCGAGACCGCCTCCGTGTTCGGCGAGATGCTGACCTTCCGCGCGGTGCTGAAGAGCAAGACCGACCCGAAGCAGCGCCGCACCATGCTCGCGGGCAAGGTCGAGGACATGCTGAACACCGTGGTCCGGCAGATCGCGTTCCACCAGTTCGAGAGCAAGGTGCATGCGGCGCGCCAGGACGGCGAGCTGATGCCGGAGGATCTCGGCAATATCTGGATCGAGACCCAGACGGAGAGCCTCGGCCCGTCCATCCGGTTCGATGAGGATTACCGGACCTTCTGGTCCTACATCCCGCACTTCATCCACTCGCCGTTCTACGTCTATGCCTACGCCTTCGGCGATTGCCTGGTGAACTCGCTCTACGCGGTCTATCAGGACGCGGAGGAAGGCTTCGCGGAGAAGTATCTGGAGATGCTGTCCGCTGGCGGCACGATGCGGCACAAGGAGCTGCTCGCACCCTTCGGGCTCGACGCGAGCGACCCGGCCTTCTGGTCCAAGGGGCTGGACGTGATCGACGGCTTCATCACCGAGCTCGAGGCGATGGAGTGATGCGGACGCCCGAGGCGCTGCGGCACCGGCTGAACGGATTTCCGCGGATCCGTCTCGGGCATTTCCCGACACCGCTGGAGAAGATGAGGCGGCTGACCGCCCATCTTTCCGAGGCGACCGGGAAGGATGTTCCGGCGCTCTGGGTGAAGCGGGACGACTGCACCGGCCTTGCCACGGGCGGCAACAAAGTGCGCCAGCTCGAATATTCCTTTGGCGCGGCACAGGCCGCCGGCGCCGACACGGCGGTGATCACCGGCGCGGTCCAGTCGAACTACATGCGCACGGCGGCAGCCTTCGCGGCGAAGCTCGGGATGGAGTGCCATGTCCAGCTCGAGAACCGGGTCGAGGGGATGGGCGAGGAGTACCACAAGTCGGGCAATGTCCTGCTCGACCGGATCTTCGGCGCCCGGATGCACCATTTCCCCCTCGGCGAGGACGAGAAGGCGGCGGACGCCAATCTCGCGCGCATCGCTGAGCGGCTGAAAGGCGAGGGCAGGAAGCCATATCTCTTCACGCTCTCCCCCGACACCAAACCGACCGGCGCGCTCGGCTACATGCAGTGCGCCGTCGAACTGCTGGAGGAGGCCGAAACAAACGGGATTTCCTTCGACGCCGTGGTGGTGCCTACGGGCAGCGCGGCCACCCATGTCGGGACGCTGCTCGGTTTGCGGCTCGCGGGTTATGAGGGACCGGTACACGGCATCTGCGTGCGCCGCGACGCCGTGAGCCAGACCGAACGCGTGCGCTCCATCCTGCGCCTTGCCGAAGAGATGCTCTCCTGCGGCAAGGTCGTCGAGGACGGTGAGGTGATCTGCCGCGACGACTGGCTCGGTCCCGGCTACGGCAAGATGGTCGATAGCACCCGCGAGGCGATCGATCTTGCCGGCCGCCTCGAAGCCCTGATCGTCGACCCGACCTATACGGCGAAGAGCTTCGCTGGCCTGATCGGCCTCACCCGCGCCGGCACCTTCTCGGGAATGGGCAACGTGCTCTTCATCCATACCGGCGGATTGCCGGGGCTTTTCGCCTATCGCTCCGCGCTTTATTCCGATTGATTTAATTCTCTGCCCTGAAAGGTGGTGGGCGCATTTTTGTATGCGTGCAGTAATTGCATGTATGGAGGATTGGCTACATCATGCCGCGAGTATAAAAATTCTTTTGCGGAGTGATCTTATGGGGGAGCGGCCGGAGTATGTCATCCAAGGAGAACCTGCACGCTTGTTTCCGGTTCTTTCAGAGTCATCCAAAGAAGGGCGCACATTATCGATATTGCTAGCTTGCATCCAAAGTGTCGACGAGTTCGGGCGATCGCTCTTGGCAGATCTCGGCTTGAGGGTCGGTGTTCGCGCTAGACTTGAGACCTATACCGAAGTGGTTCTGAAAAACGGCAATGATAAAAAACTCCGCCCAGATGGGTTAATTGTCGTGCGAACTGGTCAAAAAGATTGGTCTGCATTAGTAGAGGCAAAGGTCGGTAATAATGAAATTTCAAAAGAACAATTGCTAAGCTACATAGAATTGGCAAAGTTGAATGGAATTGACGCTGTTATTACGGTATCAAATCAATTTGCGCCGTTGCCAAGTCATCATCCAGTTGATGTTAACGCATCGAGTTTGAAGAAGGTTCAGCTTTTCCATTGGTCATGGAAGTACATTGAAACAATCGGGACATTGTTGATCAATAGAGACGAGGTTGCTGACTCGGATCACGTCTATATCTTGAGCGAAATGATGCGATTTCTTGAGCACAAGAGTGCTGGAGTGCAGAGTTTCGATCAAATGCCAGCAGAGTGGTCGACCGTTTTAGATTTTGTACACTCAGGAGGTAGACTAAGTGCACGGTCAACCGACGTTCAAAGTGTAGTTGGCGCTTGGTATCAAGAAGTTCGAGATTTGTGTCTCATACTTTGTCGCCGACTCGAGGAAAACGTAGAGATACGCGTGTCCCGGGCTCATGCAAGTGATAGCGGCGAGAGGCTCAAGCATGACTGCGAGAAATTTGCGGAGACGCAGACCTTAACTGCAGAATTTTCCATTCCGAACGCAGCTAGTAATCTCAATTTGGTAGCAGATTTCGCAAAACGATCAATTTCGGCATCAATGCGAGTCGCGGCCCCATCGGATAAAAAAACGACCAAAGCACGGGTGAGCTGGTTGTTGCGCCAACTCAAGTCGTCAACACCAGACAATGTATATGTTCGTTTGATTTGGCCGGGGCGTGGTGCAAACACGCAACATTCATTGAAGGCTCTTTTGGACGATCAGGCTATTGCGGAAATGCCGGGTAAGGTCGCGACTTCGTTCGAAATCTTGTACGTGCGAGATTTGGCGGGGCAATTTAGTCGGCGCAAGGCGTTCATAGTTGAGCTTGAAAAGGCTGTTCCTGAATTCTACGCGCAAGTTGGCGAGAAGCTAAAAGCCTGGCAAGCCCCGGCTCCGAAATTGGTTGCTGAGAAGAACTCATCGCACACCGACGGCGGCGAGGAAGAAGAGATCCGCTTAAGTCCTGCCGGTGATTAGCGCTCGACATCTGCGGAAACAGCACCTCATGGGCGATGAGGTGCTTGATTCCGTTGCGGAATCCGATACTCTTTCCGCATCGCCTCACGGCGTCCTGTCCGCGGAAAGGGCTGCGCCCAAATCCGAGTGATCGTCATCTGATCGATTTCCTCGCCTGTCAGGCGGACACAGGCGGTAGATGACGAGGGAATCGTATGTCTAAATCCAATGCACCGGCATCTGCCGGTCCGCGCGAGTTTTTCGGCGGCCGGCTCAATCTCGAACAGCAGCGCAAGCGCGCGAAAGAGCTGCTCGAGCTCGTGCGCGACGGCGATCCGCAGGCCTGCGGGCGGGCGGAGTCCCATCACCCGAACGCCCTTGCCGATGATTTCAAGCTCTCAGACGCGCAACTCGTGATCGCGCGGGAAAACGGCTTTCTCAGCTGGCCGCGCATGAAGGCGCATATCGAGCGCCTGAGATTCGACCGGCTCCGCATCGAGGCGGGCAAGCCGGACCTGCCGGATACGCCCGAGACGACGCATATCCGTTGCGGCGAGGATATCCGACACAGCCTTGAGGTCGCGGGCTTCAAGGGACGTTTCCTCGAATTCTCCGATCCCTATTGCCAGGGGCCGGTGCCGCGTGTGCCGCTGGCCGAGTTCATTTCCCGGCGGGCGGATTTTATTTCCGGCGCGTATGGCCGCGAACAGGCGGAGAGCGAGGCAAAACTCAAGGCCGAATACGTGGCTGTGGAGAAATTGAACGAAGGCGCGCCGACCGTGCTCTGGTTTGAGCACGACCATTACGACCAGCTGATTCTGGCGCGTCTACTCGCGGCCTTCCACCGGACCGAAAAGCGGCCCGACCTGAGGATGATCTGTGTCGGTCAGGTGCCCGGCGTACAGGACTTCGTCGGCCTCGGCCAGCTTCACCCGGAAGTCCTGCTCTGGCTCTGGGAATACGAGCTGCATCCGGTGACGGAGGAGCAACTCGCCCTCGGCGCGCGAGTCTGGGACGCGGTAACGGATGCCAACCCGTCTGCGCTGGCGGAGATTGCCGCCGCAGGGACGCCGACGCTGCAACTGATGGCGCCGGCGCTCCGGCGTCATCTGGCCGAACTCCCGGCTCCGAAGAGCGGCCTCGGCCTGACGCAACGGATCACGCTGTCGATTCTGGACGACCTCGGAGACATGCCCGCGGGCCAGATCTTCCAGATCCTGATGGCGCGGCGCGAGCCGCTGCCGTTTCTCGGCGACCTGATGTTCTGGCACGTGCTGACCGAGCTCGCGAAGAGTACCGATCCGGTGATTCTGATGGATCCGGACAGTGCGGGACAGCCCTGGCCGAAGCGGGTCTTCTCGCTGCGCGATGCGGGACGGCGCGTGCTTGCGGGCGAGGAGGATTACATCTCGATCCAGCGCGGCGTGCGGTGGGTCGGCGGCGTCGAGATCCGCCCTGGGCGCTCAGCCTGGCGCTGGGACGAGGAAAAGGGCGAGGTACTGCGGGCCTGATACTGGCGGGCACGTGGCTCTTTCCTCCATCACCGCCGCGCGCTTGCGTGGGATATCTCCCATTTGCGGGAATGGCTTTTCGGTTTGATCGAAGTGATTGAAAAGGTAGATATTTTTGCTCGCGTGTCGTATTTTTGTATTCTCTCTGATGTAGCGTGTGGAGGGAGCTAATTGAATTCGATCTCAGGAATCAGGGTGCGCAGCGCGTTGTTACCCATCCTTGCAGCAGCGGTGCTCTGTGGATGTGTTACGACGCCTCCCGGCACCGAGAGCGAGGCAAGTGGAGAGGCCGGCACTGCGCACGTGATCTTCGGCAGAGAAGTCAGGGCGCAAGGCCTCGAGGCCTATCGAAGCCGGATGCAGGAAGAGAGCGTTTGGACTACGGAGATCGGTATTCGCCAGATCCAGAGTGGACCGGAACTGATTTTCCGGAAATACGATCCCGCCGAAGGCACTGTTCCGCGCGCTTGGCGATACGGAGACCGGGAACGGTCTCTTTCCGTCGACCTCAGGTTCGATGTTCTGGACAAACGGGCGGAAATTACTCCGGCGATGATGGTCATGTCTCTCGGGACGCTTGCCGGGGCCGCAGGAACCTTCAACGACTATAATTCTCCCGAAGCGAGGACTGACACGGGATATATAGTCTACGACCTGTACGAAATTCCGGCGGGCGACTGGGTCTTCGAGAGAATGATCTTGAAGACGATCATGTTCCCCGGCGCGCGCGGGAAAATCACGCGAAAACATCATCTCCAGTTCAAGAAGGGCGAGATTCCGGATAAGGCGCTCACTTTCCACGTGGCCCCTGGAGAAACGGTCTATCTTGGAGATGTGGTCGGCAAATTCTCGATCGAAGAGAAGAACGATCGCCGTCTCATCTATGCCGAAGACTACGAAACCAATCCAAAATACTCCGATAATTACTATTACGTAGCCAGCCCGTTCAAATACACCTTCGAATTTCACCCGGACAGAATGAAGGAAAGGCTGGCGGGCAAAGCGGATCTCTCGACGGTCCAGTACCGCTTTATTCGGAGGAAATAATCGTGGCGCAGAAACTGAACAGCGTCCGCTCTGTAGCTGTATTCCTGAAGATATGTGCGATTGCCGTGCTGGCATCGGGATGCGTCGGAACCGTCAACGGGGAGCCGCCGGAAGCGCATATCGTCGTCGGGCTCCGCGTCTATCCGGAACATCGGACGTCCGGCTTTACAGCTTTGGCAAAGAACCTCGAGGCGCGGGTTCAGGTAATGCGCGCCAAAGATACCGGACCGAAGAGATTCCGAAAACAGCTCTGGGTGGAATCCGAGGACGGATGGACCTACCACGTCGTTCCAGTCCAGGCCGGGCATTATTTTCTCGAGAACGTTCTTGTCCGCGGTGGCGGCGCACAGGGAACAGAGACAACGAGGCTCGCCAAATACATCAAACGAGATGGCGGCGGATATGACCTCCGGGCCCCTTATCTCTTTGAGGTCAAAAGCGGCACTGTTTCTTACATCGGGTCTTTCGACATTGATGCCTGGAATATCCCTGTCGAGATTGACGTAAAGCAGGATTTGGATGCGGCGCGCGCGGCTGCCCTTGCCGAAAATCTCGATGCGTCGGGTTTGGTGAGCGTGAAGTCCGTCTGGGTCAGCGCGAACAATTGAGCTGCGGCGGACCCGCGTGCTTGGAGCGCGGCGGCCTCCGCACTAGCATTGGCGTATGCTGCGCGAAGCTTTCACTTATCTCACAACTCCTTGCCCGCAGCCCTATCGGCGCATGGGGTTCCTTCGGGAATGTGTCGGGATCGAGAGCCGGTATCGGCGTAACCGGGACGCGTGGGCGTCGCATCTCGACCGGAGCCGGAACTTGATCCTCGCGGCGGCGGAACGATGCGAGACACGAGATACAGTGCTCATCTTCGGCGCCGGGCTGCTCTACGATATTCCGCTTGCCGATCTACTGGCCGAATTCAAGCGGGTCATCTTGGCGGATCTTCTCTTCATGGGGCCGGCCCGTCAGGTCGCACGCCAGGTTCCCAGGCTGAAACTCGCGACGTTGGACGTGACCAATTCCCTGGAAGCGCTTGCGGGCGGCACGACGGAGGTTTCGCTGCCGACGGCCTATCTCGACGATCCGTCGATTTCCCTCGTTGTTTCCGCGAACGTACTCTCCCAGCTCTCGATCGTGCCGAACGAATATCTGGAAGAGCGCTTCGGGCAAACCGAGGAGGCGAGCGAAGAGCTGGGGCGGAAGCTCGTCCGCGCGCATCTCGACTATCTCGCGTCCTTCGCCTGCCCGGCGGCGCTGATCACCGACGAGGCCCGCATCATCCGCGACCGGGCCGGCGCCGAGACAGCGACCATCTCCGCGCTGCATGACGTTTCGTTGCCGGAGGGTGGCGAGAGCTGGAACTGGGATATATGCCCGCTCGGCGAGATAGACCGGGAGCATTCGGTGACGCACCGGGTCCGGGGGTACGACGCGTTTCCCAAGAACCAGAAGTAAGATCAGCGTTTTCTTCGAGCCAGAACAAACGCGTCCCGCTCCGCATGATCAACGATGCCGGAGAAATCCTGCGTCCGTCCCATGGTTTGCATATAGGCCCGTCGCGTCTCGGCGTAGATCGTGAACAGGCGGCGCAGTTCGGCGATCGGTTCGGCATGGTCGTCGACGCGGATGTCCGCTTCCCGGTAGGGCTCGCTTCCCTGGATGATCAGGGCAGCGGATTGCTTGCCCCGCTTGTCGCCTCCGGCGGCCGCGCCGGCTTCGAGCGCCGTCAGCAGGCGGTCGCCGAACTCGAGGCTGGCGGAAGCCTCGTAACGTGCCAGCGTGTCGGCGACGACCGCCGGGCCGGCCAGCATGTTGCCGGCGACGGTGACGTTCTCGCCCGAGGCATGTCCGCACCAGTCGACGCAGGCGGCCCCGGTGTGGGTGAAGGTGTTGCCGCGCGCATCGACCCCGTGCACCTGCCGGATGTCCCGGCCCTCGTCATGGCCGAGCGTCATCCGGAGCGCTTCCCCGACCGGCAGACCTTTCGCCATCAGATCGATGCCGAGCGCGCCATGCATCGGGTTGGTGTGAGCCTGAGTAGAAATCGCGCCGGTTCCGGCCCGCGCCCAGGGGCAGATGGCGCCGACAGCGAAGGCGCAGGTGGAGATGGCGATGCCGAAGCGGCCTGTCTCCGGTTCCCGTGCGACGATAGACCACGTCATGACCTGTTCCCGTTTTCGCTGTTTCGGGCGAGAGTGCGCCCGGAACTGATATTGGTCAAATCCATACAGGTTTTACGCGATGCGCAACATCATCCTTCTCGCGGTCTCGCTCTTCGCTCTGCTCGGCTTCGCGCTCTGGGGGGTGTGGGAGCTCTGGTTCTCGGTCGACGGCGAGGTTGTGATGAGCATTCACGGCTTCATCGCGCTCGCCGCGGGCTCGGTTTTCACGCTGCTACTCGGCGGCGGGCTGATGTGGCTCGCCTTCTACAGCTCGAAGCATGGCTACGACGAGCGGGAGATCGATCCCGACGACGAGCTTTAGGCCGGGGCCTTGTACGGCATCGTCTCCACGGGCTCATGTTCGTCGGCGCAGCACTTCTCGTGATCTGACAGCACGCTGATCACCCTGCAATCGGCGACGGTCCCGTGCGAGCATGTCTCCACCATCCTCTCCAGCTCGCCTTCCAGAGCCTGAAGCCGGCCGATTCTGCGGCGCACTTCCGTCAGATGCCGCCGGCAGAGCGCGTCCGCCTCGGCGCAGGAGGCGGCAGGCCGGTCGGTCATGTCCAGCAGTTCGCGGATCGCATCGAGCGGGAAGCCGAAATCGCGCGCATGCTTGATGAATGCCAGCCGGTCGAGCTGGTCCTGACCGTAGATCCTCTGGTTGCCGGCGGTGCGCGCGGGCTCCGGGAGCAGGCCGATGCTCTCGTAGTAGCGGATGGTCTGCACCTTGGTGCCGGTGCGCTTCGCCAGATCGCCGATCGGATAAAACGGGATGGTACCGGACATGGCTGTGGATTTCCCTCTTGAACCTACAGTCGCTGTAGCTCCCATATTGGACCCATCGAAGGAAATGTCGAGGAGCGGACCGATGTCCGGCTGTTGCGGTCACGATCATGACGGGGTTGTTTTCGAAGGCATGTCGCCGGCCTACCGGCGCGCGCTCTGGGCGGTGATCCTGATCAACGGCGCCATGTTCTTCATCGAGATGGCGGCCGGGTTCGGTGCCGGCTCGATGGCGCTAAAGGCGGACGCGCTCGATTTCCTCGCCGACACCGCGACTTACGCGCTCAGTTTTTATGTCATCGGCAAGGCGGCGAAAGTGCGGGCCGGCGCGGCCCTCTTCAAGGGGGTGTCGCTTGCCTGCATGGGGCTCTGGGTGTTTGGCTCGACCGCCTACCAGGTGCTGGTGCTTGGTGTTCCGGAAGCGGCCATCATGACCACGATCGGGGTGATTGCCTTCGTCGCGAACATGGCGAGCGTAGGCCTGTTGTTCCGTTTCCGCGACGGGGATGCGAATGTCCGCTCGGTCTGGCTCTGCTCGCGCAACGACGCGATCGGCAATATCGCCGTCGTACTGGCCGCCGCCGGTGTCTGGCAGACCGGCACCGGCTGGCCGGATCTGATCGTCGCCGGGATCATGGCGGGGCTGTTCTGCTGGTCCTCGTTCCAGATCATCCGTCAGGGCGTCGGAGAGATGCGCGCGGTGGAAGCCTGACTGCTGGCCCGTGCTGCTTCTGCGCGATCAGACTATTTCCTCTTTACGAGCGCTTGCGGCCCCCAGGTTTCATTGACTCGGTGATGGTGCGATGCAAAACATATGGTCATAAGACGGTAAAGACGGGGCCAACCCCGCGCTCTCCGAGTAAAAATCAGAACAGGGGATAAAAAGATGATTGGTTGGACTCGACGCAGCCTTCTGGCTCTCGTCGCCATGGCCCTGCCATTGGCAGGCGCGCCGACGTTGGCAAGCGCTGAAAAAGTACTGCGGGTCATCCCGCACGCGGACCTCAAGAACCTCGATCCGATCTGGACGACGGCCTACATCACCCGCAACCATGCCTATCTCATCTATGACACGCTCTTTGCGATGGATGAGAACTTCAAACCGCAGCCGCAGATGGTCGACACCTGGGAGACCTCCTCGGACGGCAAGGTCTGGACCTTCAAGCTCCGCGACGGCCTCAAGTTCCACGATGGCGCAGCGGTGACCTCGACCGACGTGATTGCTTCCCTCAAGCGCTGGGGGGCACGCGACGGCATGGGCCAGAAGCTCATGGAGCAGATGGACGAGATGGTCGCGGTCGACGACAAGACCTTCCAGTTCAAGCTGAAGAGCGCCTACGGCCTTGTTCTGGAGTCGATCGGCAAGATCTCCTCCAACGTGCCGTTCATCATGCCGGCGCGCATCGCGGCGACCGACCCGTTCGAGCAGATCTCCGAGCATATCGGCTCCGGCCCGTTCAAGTTCGAGGCGGATCAGTGGGTCCCGGGCTCGACCGTGGTCTACACCAAGTTCGACGGTTACGTGCCGCGCAAGGAAGCGCCGTCCGCGGCCTCAGGCGGCAAGATCGCCAAGGTCGACAAGGTGATCTGGACCTACTTCCCGGACCAGACCACGGCGATGAACGCGCTGATCGCGGGCGAGATCGATTACTTCGAACAGCCCTCGACCGACCTGATGCCGCTGCTTTCCGCGGCGGAAGGCGTGACCGTCGAGGTCAATGACCCGCTCGGCAATATCGGCTTCGCGCGTTTCAACCACCTGTTGCCGCCGTTCGACAAGGTCGAGATCCGGCAGGCCGCGCTCATGGCCATGAAGCAGGAAGACTATCTGGCGGGCGCGATCGGCGATCCGCAGTTCTGGAAGACCTGCTACTCGGTTTATCCGTGCGGCACGCCGCTCGCCTCCGAGGTCGCTGCCGACAGCATCAAGACGGGCGATACCGAGAAGGCTGCCGCTGCGCTCAAGGCCGCGGGCTATGACGGCACGCCGGTCGTGATCATGCATCCGACCGACATCCCCGTGCTTTCCGCCTTCACCCTGATCACCGGCGAAAAGCTGCGCAAGGCCGGCTTCAACGTCGACATGCAGGCGATGGACTGGTCCACGCTGACCTCCCGCCGGGCCAAGCGCGACCCGGTGTCCGAGGGCGGCTGGAATATCTTCCACACCTGGTGGATCGGAGCCGACGTGATCGACCCCATGGCGATTGCCTTCTCCGGCGATCCGGCCAAGGGCTGGTTCGGCTGGCCGACCGACGAGGAGCTGGAAAAGGCGCGCGCCGCCTTCGCCAATGCCACGAGTCAGGAAGCGAAGATCGCCGCCGGCCACAAGGTGCAGGAGCGCCTCTGGAAGATCGGTGCGTCCGGTCAGCTCGGTCAGTTCTTCGTTCCGGTTGCCTACCGGAACAACGTGAAGGGCCTGATCAAGTCGCCGGTTCAGTTCTTCTGGAACCTGTCGGTCGACTGACATCCCATCTGAAGGAGCCGCCCGGGCCTGGTCCCGGGCGGTGCCTCTGCAATGCCTCCGCGAGGCCGCCTTTCCGGGCGGATCTCGCGTGATGGCTTTGAGGAGTGAGCATTTCCATGCTGACCTATGTGCTGAAGCGCGTGCTCTCGACCATCCCGGTGATGGCGATCGTCGCGGTCCTCGTCTTCATGCTGCTGCGCCTCGCGCCGGGAGACCCGGCGGCGGTGATCGCCGGAGACTACGCGACGGCCGAGGATGTGGAGCGGATCCGCACCCAGCTCGGCCTCAACGATCCGATCCCCGTGCAGCTCTGGCACTGGATGATGCAACTCGCCTCAGGCGACCTCGGCACGGCCATCTTTTCGAAGAAGCCCGTGGTCGAGCTGATCGGACAGCGCATCGAGCCGACGCTGTTGCTGTCGCTTTGCACGATCCTGTTCGCCGTCGCCGTCGCGGTGCCGCTCGGGACCATCGCGGCCTGGAAGTCGGGCTCGCTCGTAGACCGCGTGGTCATGCTGTTTTCCGTCGGGGGCTTTTCCGTTCCCGTCTTCGTCCTCGCCTATTGCCTGATCTATGTACTGGCGATGTGGCTGAAGATATTACCGGTGCAGGGCTATAAATCGCCCTTCGACCACGGGTTGCTGACCTTTCTCCGGCACATGGTGCTTCCGGTGATGGCGCTCTCCGTCATCTTCATCGCCCTCATCGCGCGCATGACCCGCGCCTCCGTCATGGAGGTTCTGGAAGAGGATTATGTCCGGACCGCCCGCGCGAAGGGCCAGTCGGAATGGAAGATCCTGATCCATCACGCGCTGCGCAATGCGGCGGTGCCGATCGTCACCGTGATCGGTGTCGGCATCGCGTTGCTGATCGGCGGCGTGGTGGTCACCGAGTCGGTCTTCAACATCCCGGGCCTCGGGCGCCTCGTGCTCGACGCCGTGCTGGCCCGTGACTATCCGGTGATCCAGGGGCTGATCCTGTTCTTCAGCTTCATCTATATCCTGATCAACCTGCTGATCGACCTGTCCTACACGCTCTTCGACCCGAGGATCCGTTACTGATGGCCGCCGCAGAGACACCCGAGCTCTCCGCCGAAGCGGACCTCACCGAAAAGGCCCAGCCCTCGACCCTGAGGCTGGTGCTGCGCAACAAGGCGGTCTTCTGGGGCGGTTTGCTGCTGCTGGCGATGGTTGCGATCGCGATCATCGGTCCGTTCTTCACTGTCACGCCGACAGAGCAGAACGTGATGAGCCGGCTCAAGGCGCCGTCCTCGGCCTTCTGGTTCGGGACCGACTTTCTCGGCCGTGACGTCTTCTCGCGCGTGGTTCACGGCGGACGGATCTCGCTCGTCGTCGGGATCTCGGTTGCTGTGATCGCCACGGCGATCGGGATGGTGACAGGCATGGTCGCGGGCTATATCCGCTGGCTCGATGCGCCGGTCATGCGGGTGATGGACGGTCTGATGGCGATCCCGGCGATCCTGCTCGCGATCGCGATGATCGCGATCTCGGGGGCGACGCTGACCACGGTCATCATAGCCATCACCATCCCCGAAGTGCCACGGGTCGTGCGCCTCGTCCGCTCGGTGGTGCTCACCGTACGCGAGGAGCCCTATGTGGAGGCCGCCATCGCGGCGGGGACGCGGCTGCCCTTCATCCTGATCCGCCATATCCTGCCGAACACCATCGCGCCGATGATCGTGCAGGCGACCTATATCTGCGGGGCGGCGATGCTGACGGAATCGATCCTCGGTTTCCTCGGCGCCGGCATCCCGCCGGAAATCCCGAGCTGGGGCAACATCATGTCTGAGGGCCGGACCTACTTCCAGCTCACCCCCTGGATCATTTTCTATCCCGGCGTCGCGCTGGCGCTGACCGTGCTCGCCGTCAACATCGTCGGCGACGGGCTGCGCGACACGCTCGACCCCCGTATTGCCAGGAAGATGCGCGCATGACCGGCTCCACTCCCGTTCTGGAAATCCGCAATCTCTCGGTGGCGCTGCCAAAGGGCGCGGACCGTCCCTTCGCGGTGGAGGACATCTCCTTCACCGTCGGGGCGAAGGAGATCGTCTGCGTGGTCGGCGAGTCCGGCTCCGGCAAGTCCGTCACCGCCTTCACCACGATGGGGCTCAATCCGAAGGAGGTGAAGGCCGTCAAGGGCGAGATCATTCTTCAGGGAGAGGATCTGCTGAAGAAGTCCGTCGCCGAGATGCGCCGCCTCCGCGGCGAGAAGATGGCGATGATCTTCCAGGAGCCGATGACGGCGCTGAACCCGGTGATCAAGGTCGGCGAGCAGATCCGCGAGATGCTTGAGATCCATACCGACCTTTCTCCGGCCGAACAGAAGGCTCGCGTGCTCGAGGTGATGGAGGATGTCTCCCTGCCTGATCACGTGAAGATGTATGACAGCTATCCGCACCAGCTTTCGGGCGGGCAGCGCCAGCGCATCATGATCGCCATGGCGCTCGCGCTGGAGCCGGGCCTGCTGATCGCGGACGAGCCGACGACGGCGCTCGACGTCACCACGCAGGCGCAGATCCTCGAGCTGATCAAGGATATCCAGCAGCGCCACGGCACCGGCGTGCTCTTCATCACGCACGATTTCGGCGTGGTGGCGGAGATCGCCGACCGCATCGTGGTGATGCAGAAGGGCAAGGTGGTCGAGCAGGGCACGCGTGACGAGATCCTGCTGCGCCCGCAGCACCCCTATACCAAGATGCTGATCGCCTCGGTCCCCTCGATGGAGCCGAGCCACCGGGCCGAGATCGACAAGACGGCGCCGGCGCTGATCGCACAGAAGGTCAACAAGACTTATGGCGGCGTCGGCCTGTTCCGGAAATCGCGTGAGGTGCATGCGAACAAGGATGTGAATCTGGTCGTTCACCGGCGCGAAACCCTTGGCGTGGTCGGCGAGTCCGGTTCCGGAAAGTCCACGCTGGCGCGCTGCATCGTCCGTCTGCAGGACCCGACGTCCGGCCATATCGAGGTCGAGGGCGCCGATATCGCGACGATCTCCGAAAGCGCGATGCGGCCGCACCGGCGCGACATCCAGATCGTCTTCCAGGACCCCTACCGCTCGCTCAACCCGCGCCGCACGGTCGGTCAGTCGATCGTCGAGGGGCCGATGAATTTCGGTGTCTCCGCGGCGGAAGCGGAAGCGCGGGCGAAGGAGCTGATGGAGATCGTCGGGCTCAGCGCCGAGGCGCTCGACCGCTTTCCGCACCAGTTCTCCGGCGGCCAGCGCCAGCGCATCTGCATCGCGCGCGCGCTCGCCATGCAGCCGAAGGTGTTGATCGCGGACGAGGCGGTCTCGGCGCTCGACGTATCGGTGCAGGCGCAGGTGCTCGATCTGCTTGACGATGTGCGCGAGCGCTACGACCTCGCGATGCTCTTCATCACCCACGATCTCCGGGTCGCGGCGCAGATCTGCGACCGCATCATGGTGATGCAGAACGGCGTCGTGGTGGAGGAGGGCGAGACCGCGAAGGTCTATGCCAACCCGCAGCACGAATATACCCGCACGCTGCTCGCCGCCGCGCCGGGCCGGGACGTGGCCTTCGCGAAGTAGGCGGTTCCGGACGGCTCAACTTTTTACGATCGACAACAGGCCGGCCGACGCGATCAGGACCATGCCCGCGATCGTCGTCGGATCCGGGATCTCGGCGAAAAATATGTAGCCGAGCAGAGCGGCGAAGATCAGGTAGCTGTAGTCGAAACTCGCGACGACGGCGGGCGTGGCGTGCTGGTAGGCCGCAGCGAGGCCGATCCCGATCCCAACCATCAGGACCGTCAGCATACCGATCAGCTGCCAGTCGGCAGCCGCCATAGCCGTCCAGCCGGGCAGAGGGAACGGTGAATTGTCACCCATGCCCGAGATGGTCTCGCCGACGGCGAGCAGCAGAGCGCCGGCAAGCAGCAGGGTCAGGTTGAGGGCGATCGCAAGCGAGACGGGGGCGTGCTTCCGGCAGGCCCCCCGCGCGAGGATTGCTCCAAGCGCGTAGCAGAAACCGGAGAGCACGGGCACAAGTGCGGCCGGACTGAAGGCGGCGTCTCCGGGCCGTAACAGGACGAGGACCCCGAGAAACCCGGTACCAACGGCGATCCAGCCCCGAAGTCGGACAGGCTCCTTCAGCATCAGCGCGGCGAGCAGGGTTATGAAGAGTGGGCCGGTATAGAAGCCAGCGGCCAGGGTCGCGAGCGGCAGGACCAGCAGGACGGAATAGAGCGAGAGATACATGAGCGTCAGGCAGAGCCCGCGCAGCAGCGGTCCGGCACCGAACGCAGTGCGCCAGACCGCGAGCCTCCCGCCCCGCGCGGCGAGGGTGAGGAGCGGCAGGACAAGCGCCGAGCGCAGAAGGAAGATCTGGCCGAGCGGCAGATCTGCGCTCATCAGCCGGATCACGGCGTCTTGCAGCGCCATGAGGGCGACGGCTCCGGTGATCAGGAGCGCGCCGGAGAGGTTCCGGTTCGCGTCGGAGAGGCTCGTCGATACGGGTTTCATGGCGTGGCTCCTTCTACTCACGCCTTGTTATCAATTCTCTCTATTGTTCGAGTAGATTTGTCGGTTTCAGTATTTTCATGAGATAAATTAAAGAATGGCGGATGTCTCAGGTGGAATAGAGGTCTTTCTCGAGATCGTGCGGAGCGGCTCTCTGAACGCTGCGGCCCGCACGCTCGGCGTCGGTGCGCCGGCGGTCAGCCACCGGCTTAAGGCGCTCGAACGGGAAATCGGTGTCGAGCTCATCGCCCGCACCACGCGATCGCTCGATCTGACGGCGGCGGGGCGCGTACTGCTGGACGGCGCGGGGCCAGCCTTTGAGGAAGTCGCCGCTGCGATCGAAAAGGCGCGTGCCGCGGGGCAGGCGACGAGCGGAGTGTTGCGCCTCACCGTACCCTGGAGCGCCTATCGGATCGTCATTGCCCCGGTGCTCGCCGATTTCCAGGCGGCCTATCCGGAGATCAGGCTGGAAATCTCCTTCGAGGAGGGGCTGGTCGATATCGTGCGCGAGGGCTTTCATGCCGGCTTCCGGTTGGGCGACCGGCTGGCAACCGGGATGGTCGCGACTCGCCTGACGCCGCCGCTGCGCGCAGCCTATTCCGCTTCACCCGCCTATCTGGCGGCGTACGGCCGCCCGCAACATCCGGGCGATCTGCTGGCGCATAAATGCATCCGCTACCGGTTCGTCAGCACAAGGCGGGTGGCGGACTGGCTGTTCTCGGTCGGCGGGCGGACCGTGACGGTGGATCCGCCGGCGCATCTGCTGTTCGACGATTTCCGCGCGGTGATCGAGGCGGCGCGGGACGGCCGCGGGATCGGCTGGTCGCTCCGCCGGGTGGTCGAGGAGGAGCTTGCCGACGGGCGGCTCGAGACGGTGCTCGATCCCTGCACGATCGAGCATCCGCCTTTCTATATCTTCTACCCGGAGCAGCACCGCCGCCTGGAACTGCTGCGGCTCTTCATCGAGTTCCTGAGGGAGCGCGGGGCCGGGTTGTGATCCGACCTTATTCTTTCGGTCGTCATTCCCGCGGACGCGGGGTCCCAGGGATCGTAAAGCCGTGTCCGTCTTCCCTGGGTTCCTACTTGCGTTGGGATGACAACATTTCTTGATACCGCTATTTAGCCGATCGGGCCCTTGCTCTGGCGGATCTTGTAGGTGCCTTCACCCATCGCGATGAGCACGCCCTCTGGATTATAGACCTCGCAGGTGGCGAAGAAGACCGACTTGCCGCCGCCGCGGCGCTTGCCGTAGGCGACGATGGTGCCCTCCTTGGCCTGACCGAGATAGCTGGTGGTGAGCGAGAGCGTGAGGGCGCGTTTCTTGTCGCTGCCTTTCGGCACCCAGACGCCACAATAGCCGCCGACCGCGTCGATCATCGTCGCCAGCACGCCGCCATGCAGGATGCCGCTGCGGTTCAGGTGCTTCTCGGTGAGGTCGAGCTCCATCTTGGCATAGCCGTCGGTCCATTCGGTGAGCCGGAAGCCGATATCGGCATTGAAGCCGTACATGGTCTCGAGAGAGGGCGGCGTGTCGGAGGAGGGCGCGTCGGCCGATTGACTCATGAGCGGGGACATCCTAGAACAAATCAGGAACATTCAGGTGATTGGATGGGCGATCCTAAGCACAGGGACGAAACGGGGCAACGGGCCGATTTGGCATCTCTGCGTGCGCGGGTCCGGGCCATTGAGCGCGGCGGCGCGGAGGCGGAGCGGGGCGCGCGCTTTTCGCTCGGCCATGCCGCGCTGGACGGTCATCTGGGCGGCGGGCTTTCCGCGGGGCGTGTGCATGAGCTTGTCGGCGAGGCCCGCAGCGAGTTGCGCGACGGCAGCGTCTTTGGTTTTGCCGCGGCCTTGCTGGTCCGTCTGCTCGCCTCTCCGGTGGCCCGCCGGGGCGGGGAGATCCTCTGGTGCGCGCGGGAGGCGAACATGTTCGGCGGCGCGCCCTACGGCTGGGGGTTGAAAGCCCTCGGCCTCGATCCGGAGCGGGTGCTGTTCGTCCGCGCGCGGGACGAGACCGACCGGCTCTGGGCGATGGAGGAGGGGCTCCGCTGCGGCGGGCTCGCCGCCGTCGTCGCGGAACTGGGGCCCGCGCGTCCGGGAGAGGCCGGAAGGGTGGCGGAGCGGCGCCTGCAGCTCGCCGCCGAGGCCAGCGGGGTCTCCGGCTTCCTGCTTCGTCCGCTTGCGAGCACGGTCACGACCGGGGCGGCGGAGAGCCGCTGGCGCATCGCCGCCGCACCCTCGGGCGGGAGTCTCGATCCTGTCTGGTCGGTCTCGCTCGAACGTCTGCGCGGCGGCCGGTCCGGCGCCTGGCAGCTGCTCTGGGCTATGTCGGACGGCCGATTCCGTGAAGCCGAAGAGTTCGTTTCGGTGCCGGAAGAGGTGCCGGAAGCGAGGCCCGCGGCGGGACGAAGCGCTGCCGCGTAACCCCATATGTACATTTACCTTCATCTGCCGTAACTATTGATTCTGTGTTGAAAAATGCTGTGTGGCTGTTTCTTGTCCGGGATGTGGCAAAGATCATCGCCAGCAGTTTTCTCGGCGGCGATGGTGTAGACTGTCACCGAGGCAAATGGAGGCCGGGGAATGAGTGCTGTCGCCGAGGCAGCGATCGGGCAGGAGAGGCGGCGGCACGGACGCTGGTCCGTGAGCGGCGCCTATGCCGCCGTGCAGGGCCGTAAGATTCCGCTCATCGATATTTCCATCGGCGGCTTTTTCGCCCGTTTGCCGGATGAAGGCGGGCATGTGAGCTCGCCGCTGGAGGGCACGATATACTGGCGCGGCACACGCGAGACGATCGAGTTTTCCTTCGGCGCGGATGTCGTGCGACGGCCGGACGAGGGAGGCCGTTTCGCCGCCCAGTTCCATTCGCTCGAGGGCGAGTCCATCGATACCCTGCTGCGCTTTCTCAGCGCCATCGAGGCCGAGCGGCGCGAGCGGATCGAGCGCCAGCAGCGCGGTGCCCAGCGCCGGGTCCTGCTGCGCAAGCTGGCGCTCTGGGGCGTCGTCGGGGTCAGTCTGGTCGCCGCGCTCTGGCTGGTCTGGCAATTCGGCCTGAGCGGCGCCTGAAACATCCGTCATTTCAGAAGCTTAAACGCACGTTTCATCACCGTGTTGACAATAAGAACAAAACGAGAACAATATGCTCTCGCTCATAGCGGGAGACGATCATGGCACGGCGATTCCTCTATCTCTACATTCCGGATTTTTCCTTCGACTGGCGCCGCCGGGATGCGGCCGGAAATACTGTCGCAGTGGCGGACGACGCCCGGCCCGCGGTCCTGACCCGGCGCCTCGTCGGCACGGAAACCGTCGCGGCGGTCAATCAGGCGGCGGCGCTCCAGGGGATCGCGGTCGGCCGGCCGCTGGCCGATGCCCGCGCCATGATCCCGGATCTGTCGGTAACGGAGGCGGACCCGGCTGCGGACCGCAAACAGCTGGAACGGCTGGCCGCCTGGTGTCAGCGCTATACGCCGATGGTCGCGGTCGACAGCACCGCCGCGCCTTTCGCGGGCGACGGTGGCAGTGCGGGCCTTACGCTCGATATCACTGGATGTGTCCATCTCTTCCGCCGCCAGGGGGCGGCGGATCTCGCAACGGAGGAGCAGGCGCTCGGGCGCGACTGCCTTGCAGCCCTGAACCGGCTCGGCTTCAGTGCCCGGCTCGCGGTGGCGGACGCCCCTCTCGCCGCCCGGGCTGTCGCCCGCTTCTCCGCCCCCCTCCTGACCCTGGTGCCGGAAGGCAGGCTCCGGCTGGCGCTCGGGGCGCTGCCGGTGGCGGCGCTCGGGCTCTCGCCGGCAACGGTCGAGGCGCTCGACCGGGTCGGGCTGCGCCGTATCGCGCAGCTGCTCGACCAGCCGCGGGCCCCGCTCGCCAGCCGGTTCGGCGTGGGGCTGATCGAGGCGCTCGACCGGGCGCTCGGGGAGCGGGCAACGGCGCTCGACATGAAACTGCCGGAGGAGCCGTTCCAGGAGCGCATCGCCTTCGCCGAACCGATTGCCCTGCGCGAGGATCTGGAAGGCGCCGCGCGGCAGACGCTCGGCGCGCTCTGCCGCCGTCTGGAACGCGAACAGGCCGGCGCCCGGCGGGTGCGTCTGCGTTTCTTCCGGGTTGACGGGGAGGTGCTGCAGGTCAGCGCCGGGACCAGCCGGGCCTGCCGTGAGGCGGACACGTTGTTCCGCCTGCTGGTGCAGCATTTCGACAAGCTCGATCCGGGCTTCGGCATCGACATGATGCTGGCGGAGATGCTCGAGGGCGACCGTGCGGAAGGCGTGCAGGCCGCGCTCGGCAGCACCGAGATGCGGGACCGGGACGCGGTCACCGATCTCGGCGACCGATTGGCGAACCGGCTCGGTGTCGACGCGGTGCATCGTCTGCAGCCGGTCGAGAGCCATCTGCCCGAACGGGCGGAGAAGCGGAGCGCGGGGCGGCCGGGCCGCAAGGCGCTGACCTGGACCAATGTGCGTCCCCCGGCGCCGGAACGGGCGGCCCGCCCGGTGCGCCTGATGCGGCGCCCGGAACCGGTCGAGGCGACGGCCCTGCTGCCGGATCATCCCCCGGCCCGTTTCCGCTGGCGCGGTGCGGACTACCGGGTCGCCCATGCCGCGGGTCCGGAACGTCTGGCGCCGGAATGGTGGCGCGACGGCAGCGACGATGCCTCGATGTCGACCCGGGACTATTTCCGCGTCGAGGACGGGGACGGCCGCCGGTTCTGGCTCTATCGGGACGGGCTCGCCGAACGGGGCGAGGCGCCAAGCTGGTTCCTGCACGGGATCTTCTCCTGATCCGGACCGTCCGGAGATCCGCGATGGCGCCATGCAGGGCTATGCCGAGCTTCAGGTCACGAGCAATTTCAGTTTCCTCCGGGGCGCCTCGCATCCGGAGGAGCTGGTTGAGATGGCGGCACGGCTCGGCCATGCCGCCGTCGCCATCGCCGACCGCAACAGCCTCGCCGGGGTCGTCCGGGCGCATATCGCGGCAAAGAGCCATGGCATAAAACTCCTTGTCGGCGCCCGGCTGGTGCTGGAGGAGGGCGGGGAGCTGCTCGCCTTCCCGCACGACCGCCTGGCCTATGCCCGGCTGTCCCGCCTGCTCAGCCTCGGCAAGCGCCGGGCGGAGAAGGGCGACTGCCTGCTCTGCCGCGCCGATGTCACGGACTACGCCGAAGGACATGATCTGGTTCTGATCCCGCCAAGGGATCTGGCCGCTATCCGTCCGGAAGATCTCCACTTCTGGGGAACCCGTTTCCCCGGCCGCGTCTCGCTCGCGGCCACGCTGCTCTATCATGGCGGCGACGCGGCACGGCTCCGTCGTCTTGCGGCGCATGCCGCAGCGGCGGATCTCCCGCTGGTCGCGACCAACGACGCGCATTACCACCTGCCGGAGCGCCGCCCGCTGCAGGACGTGCTGACCTGTATCCGCGAGCATTGCACGGTGGACGAGGCCGGCTGGCGGCTCGATGCCAATGCGGAACGCTATCTGAAGCCAGCGGGGGAGATGGCGCGGCTCTTCCGCGACTGTCCGGAGGCGATCGCCCGCAGCCTGGAGATCGCCAGGCGCTGCAACTTCTCTCTCGACGAGCTTGCCTATGAATATCCGGACGAGATCTCGCCCGACGGCCGCCCTGTGCAGGAGGAGCTGGAGCTGCGCACCTTCGAGGGCGCGGAGGAGCGCTATCCGGACGGTGTCCCGCCGAAAGTCGCGGCCCAACTCCGCCACGAGCTCGGCCTGATCGCGCGACTGAACTACGCGCCCTACTTCCTCACCGTCTACGACATGGTCCGCTTCGCCCGCAGCCAGGACATCCTCTGCCAGGGGCGAGGTTCCGCAGCCAATTCCGCCGTCTGCTACTGCCTCGGCATCACCGCGGTCGATCCCTCGCGCGCCGATCTGCTGTTCGAGCGCTTCGTCAGCGAGGAGCGGGGCGAGCCGCCCGATATCGACGTCGATTTCGAGCATGAGCGGCGCGAGGAGGTGATCCAGTACATCTACCGGAAATACGGCCGCGAGCGGGCCGGGCTGGCGGCGACCGTGATCAGCTACCGTTCGCGCAGCGCGCTCCGCGATGTCGGCAAGGCGATGGGGCTGTCCGAGGACGTGATCGGTCTGCTCTCCTCCCAGGTCTGGGGCCGGCACGGCGACGCGGTGGCGGACGAGCGGATCCGCGAGGTCGGGCTCGATCCGTCGGACCGGCGGCTTGCCATGACCATGAACCTCACCCGCCAGCTCATGGGCTTTCCCCGCCATCTCTCCCAGCATGTTGGCGGTTTCGTCATCACCCGGGGACGGCTCGACGAGCTGGTGCCGATCGAGAACGCGGCGATGCAGGACCGCACTGTCATTGAATGGGACAAGGACGATCTCGACGCGCTCGGCATGCTGAAGGTCGATGTGCTGGCGCTCGGCATGCTGACTTGCATGAAGAAGGCCTTCGAGCTGCTGCAGCGGCATTACGGTCTCGCGCACGACCTCGCCACGGTCCCGCCGGAGGATCCCGGCGTCTATGATATGCTCTGCCGGGGAGACAGTCTCGGCGTCTTCCAGGTCGAGAGCCGGGCGCAGATGGCCATGCTGCCGCGTCTCCGCCCCCGCTGCTTCTACGATCTCGTCGTCGAGGTGGCGATCGTGCGTCCCGGCCCGATCCAGGGTGACATGGTGCATCCCTATCTCCGCCGCCGCGACGGTATCGAGCCGGTCGAGTTCCCCTCGGAGGAACTGCGCGGGGTGCTCGGCAAGACCCTCGGCGTCCCGCTCTTCCAGGAGCAGGCGATGAAGATCGCCATCGTCGCCGCCGGCTTCACTCCGTCGGAGGCTGACCGGCTGCGCCGCGCCATGGCGACCTTCAAGAAGACCGGGCAGATCGGCCAGTTCCGGGACAAGATGATCGAGGGCATGGTCGCGCGCGGCTACGAGCGCGACTTCGCCGAGCGCTGCTTCCGCCAGATCGAGGGTTTCGGCAATTACGGCTTTCCGGAGAGCCATGCCGCGAGCTTCGCGCTCCTCGTCTATGTCTCGAGCTGGTTCAAGCGACGCTATCCGGCGGTCTTCGCCGCCGCCCTCCTGAACTCCCAGCCGATGGGCTTCTATGCCCCGGCGCAGATCGTGCGTGACGCGCGCGAGCACGGTGTCACCGTGCTGCCGCCGGACGTGAACCGGAGTGGCTGGGACTGCGATCTCGAGCCGGACGGCAGGGGCGGGCAGGCGGTCCGCCTCGGGCTCCGGCAGATCAAGGGCATGCGCGCGGAGGAGGCGGAGCTGATCGTCGCCTGCCGGGGGCAGGGCTATAGCGATCCGGGCGCGCTCTGGCGCCGTGCCGGGATCACGCCGGCGGTGCTGGAGGTGCTGGCGCGCGGCGATGCCTTCGCCTCCATGGGGCTTGCTCGCCGCGAGGTGTTCTGGGCGGTCCGCGGACTCGCTCGCGCGGTCACCGGTCCGGTCCGAGCGGAGCGGGACCGTGACGGCCTGCCACTGTTCCTCGCCGCCGAGGCGCGGGAACAGAAGCCTTTCACGCCGCGGGAGGCGGCGGTACTGCTGCCTCCCGCCCCGCTGGGCGAGCAGGTGGTGGAGGATTACGCCGCGCTCCATCTTTCCCTGAAGGCCCATCCTGTCGCCCTGCTGCGGCCGAGCCTCGATGGCGACGGCTGCATTCGCTGCGAGGAACTCGACCGTACCCGCGACGGGCGCCGGGTGCGGCTCGGCGGCCTCGTGCTGGTGCGCCAGCGACCGGGGACGGCGAAGGGCGTGATCTTCATTACATTGGAGGATGAGAGCGGGGTCGCCAACCTGATCGTCTGGCCGGACAAGTTCGAGGCCTTCCGGCGGATCGTGCTCGGCGCCAAGTTCCTCGGTGTTACCGGCCTGGTGCAGCGCGAGGGGCGGGTGATCCATGTCGTGGTCGAGACGCTGGAGGACCTGACCTGGCGTCTCGGCTGGCTGACCGACGGGACGGTCGACGAGGCGGGCTTCAAGGGCGCGATCGCCAATGCCGACGAGGTCGCGCGCGGGCAGGAGGATTATCGCCAGAAGCCGCCGCGCCCGAAACTGCCCCCCGCGCCGAAACCCAATCCGGAGCAGATCAAGCCGTCCCGGCCCCTCCATACCCATCCCCGCAACATGAAACCGGACCTGCGTGTGGTCAGCCGGGATTTCCATTGAGCACGCTTGCCGCTCCCGGCGCAGCGGTGCAACTTTTGCCTGACCGGATGGAGCGTTATCGGGAACGGTTCCCGGAAGATGCCGGTTTCTGTGGCTGGGGGCGATCGACGCCTTTGAAAGGCCATGCCCTGGGCCTTCTCCGACACGTATCGGTTCTGGCAGATCAAGTCCTGGAACGGGAGCCCGCGAGGGCATCGAGCAGCCGGTTCATCGCGGTCTCGTACTCCGGGCGGGAATGGCCATGAGCGATCGCGAGTGCCGCCCGGTCGAACGCAGCGGAGAGCATGTCCGCAAGGGCTTCCGTATTGCCGTCGGCGGCTTCTCCGAAAAGCGCCGCCAACCCGTCCAGCAATGATCGGCCGCCGGTTTCCCTGTCGATGCGGGACATTTCTTCCGGTCCGAGCACGGCGGGGCCGTCGAGCAGCAACAGACGCGCGCGCCCGGGAAGGGCCATGGCATCGAAATAGGCCTTCGAGCCTGCCTTCAAAGCAGCCAGTGGCGACGTTGCCCGGGTTCCGGACCGTTCGATCTCCGCGGAGACCGTCTCCGCCTCCCGCTCGATGACGGCGCGGAACAGGTCCTCCTTGTCCCGGAAGTGATGATAAAGCGCCCCCCTGGTGACGTTCGCCGCCTTCACGATCTCCGGCGTGCCCGTCCCGGCATAGCCATGCGCGATGAAGAGAGCCCGTCCCGCCGAAAGCAGAGCCGCACGGGTTTCCTCCGTCCGCTCGCGATTGGAGCGCCGTCCGGTTTTATCTTGCATACATACAGCCTGTATGTTTATTTAATTTGCATACACAGTGTATGTAGAATTTCGTCGGAGACAAAGCCATGAAATGCTCGCAGTTCTACCCGGTGATCCTTGCCGGCGATGTCGTGGAGACCGCGCGGTTCTACAGGGAGAATTTTCGCTTCAGGGCTGCGTTCGAGAGCGACTGGTATGTTCACCTTCAGTCTTCGGAGGACGAGGGCGTGAACATCGCCGTCCTGCAGGGGGACCACGAAACCATTCCCGAAAGCGGCCGCGGCCGCACGTCCGGTCTGATCCTGAATTTCGAGGTTGACGACGTCGATGCCGAATATGCCCGGGCCAGGGCGGCGGAACTGCCGGTTCTCCTGTCGCTCCGCGACGAGCCGTTCGGGCAGCGCCATTTCATCACGCGCGATCCGAACGGCGTGCTCATCGATGTGATCACCCCGATCCCGCCGTGCCCGGAATTCCTCGCGCAGTACGCGCCGGACGCCGTTCCGTCCTAGAGCGCCGGGACCAGCAGGCCGATTCCGGAAGCGCCCAGCATCCAGAGCAGGATTCTCTTGAACTGGGCGTCGTTGATCCGCCGGTAGAGCGCGAAGCCGATGCCGGTGCCGACGATCATGGCGGGTGCCGACGCGCCGAGCAGGGTCAGGATATTCTCCGGCAGCCGGTCCTGGGCGATGTAGAGCGTCAGGCTGGCGCTGTGCATCGCGCCGTTGAAGAGCTGGAAGGTACCCCGCTGGCGATCCTTCGGCCATTTCATCAGGCTGCACCAGATCGTCGGAAGCACGCCGGAGAGGCCGGAAAACCCGCCCATCACCCCGCCGCCGAAACCGACCAGCGCGTCGACCACCCGGTATCTGCCGGTGATCGCCGGCATTCGCCCGGAAATGATGAAGGCGGCGCAATAGAGGATCAGCGTCGCGCCGACGAAGATCCGGAACGGCCCGGGATCGGCATAGGGCAGGAGCGCGACGCCGCCCGGCACGCCGATCAGGCCGCCGACGAGAAAGATCCAGACCGAGCGGAAATCGATCGCCCGCCAGATCGCGCCGATGGTGCCGAGCACGATCAGCAGCGAGCAGATGATCACCATCGGCGCCGCCTCCGCCGGGCTCAGCACATGGGCCCAGATCCCGAGCGAGGTAATGCCGAAGGCGAATCCCGCGAGACCGGTCGCGAGTGCGCCGGCGAAGGCGCCGAGGGCGACGATGGCGTAGTAGGCGAGTTCGTGTTCCACGGTCAGGGGCGCTCCAAAGGCATGCCGGAACGGGGACGGGACAGTCCTTGTAGGACGCAGTTGGCGGACCTGCCAGCATTGCGTTCATAGGCTGGTGGAAGGGCGGGCCGGATAGGTCGCGGAGCGGCATGAGAACCGTCCGCTAAACGGGTGCTGCCGCTTGCTTTGGTTCTGCTACGCTGTAGAGCGCCGGTCGACAGGAACCGGTGTCGAGTTGGCCCATCATCAAAGAGGCTTGCGATGAACGAACAGGCAGCGACGGCAGGGCATGGCAACCGTCCCTGGGAGGACATGAACAGCGGCGTCATCCTGGCGCCGATCGCCGAGAGCGATCTCGGCCACGCGGCGATCACGCCGAGCGGCAGCTTCGAGGCCGGCTCCTACGCCTCCTTCACGCTGGTTTATACGGCAGGGACCTTCGGGATCGACGATTCCGGCAGCCTCCGCGTCTGCTTCCGCTTCGCCTCCGACCAGGGCAATCCGCAGTTCGACGATCCGAAGGGCGCGAACTACTGCACGGTGGAGGCCTCGAACGGCGCGGTGCTACAGGTCCGCTGGGACCCGAAGGCGAACGTCCGGCCATGGGACCGCACGCTCTGGATCAAGGTGGTGAAGGGCTTCCTCGAGGAAGGTGATACCATCACCATCCGCTTCGGCGTGACCGACCATGGTGGGCCGGGAATGCGGTTGCAGACCTTCTGCGAGACGAGTTTCGAATTCCGTGTCCTGGTCGACCCGATCGCGACCTTCAATTTCCAGACCCTTCCGGTGCAGCCGGAGATCGCGATTGTGCCCGGCAAGCCGGAAAGCTATTCCGCCGCCCTGCCGACCCTGCGCCGCCCCGGCGAACGCTTCGAGTTGAAGCTCAAGGGTAACGACAGGTGGGGAAATCCGTCGGACCGCTGCTCCGGCACCTTCCATCTCGAGGCGGAGGGCGACATCGAGGGGCTGCCGGCGACGGTCGAGATGGCCGAGGGGAGCTTCTCCACGAAGGTTTCCGGTCTCCGCGTGAGGTCGCCGGGCCGGGTGTCGGTCACGGTGAAGAACGCGCTTGGCCAGATCGTAGCAAAGACCAACCCGCTGATCGTCGAGCAGACCGATCTTGTCCACTACTGGGCCGACCTGCACGGTCAGTCGGAGGAGACTATCGGCACCGGCAGCGCGCGGGACTATTTCGCCTTCGCCCGCGACAAGGCCTGGGTCGATGCCTGCGGGCACCAGGGCAACGATTTCCAGATCACCGACGAATTCTGGGCCGAGCTGAACCGGATCACTGCCGAGTTCGACGAGCCGGGACGGTTCGTTGCCATGCCGGGCTACGAATGGTCCGGCAACACCGCGCTCGGCGGCGACCGCAACGTCTTCTTTCCGAACGAGGGGCGGACCATCCGGCGTTCGTCGCATGCGCTGATCGAGGACCGGAGCACCGCCCATACAGACTGCACCACCGCCGGA
Source organism: Nisaea sediminum (assembly GCF_014904705.1). Classification (NCBI taxonomy): domain Bacteria; kingdom Pseudomonadati; phylum Pseudomonadota; class Alphaproteobacteria; order Rhodospirillales; family Thalassobaculaceae; genus Nisaea; species Nisaea sediminum. The sequence goes on along the minus strand of NZ_JACZCQ010000011.1, from coordinate 82,128 downwards.
AAGCTTTTCGAGGCCTTCGCCGAACATGGTGAGCATGACGTGGTCTGCTACGCCCATTGCGGCGGGCGCTATGCGGATATTGCGGTTGCCCATGACGGACGCTTCGAGAAGTCGGTCGAGGTGCATTCCTCCTGGGGCACCTTCGAGTGGCTGCTGGAGGACGCTTTCCGGCTCGGTTACCGGGTCGGCGTGGTGTGCAACTCGGACGGCCACAAGGGACGCCCGGGCGCGAGCTATCCCGGCGCGGGAAAGTTCGGCGCCATCGGCGGATTGACCTGTTTCAGCACCGCGGAGCTCAGCCGGGCGGCGCTGCTCGATTGCATGCGCAAGCGTCGGCATTACGGCACGACCGGCGGCGACGGCGGGCGCATGGTGATCCGCCTCAAGGGCTGGTTCGAGGGAGAGGGTGCTGTCTACCATGACGATCCCAAGATCATGGACAGCGCCCCGAGCCTCGCCCACGAGGCGTTGATGGGCGATATCGTCCATCTGCCGAAAGGCGGGATGGAGCTATCCGTCTCTGTCGACACCAACTCTCCGATCATCCGGGTCGATATCTTCAACGGTCTCGAACTGGTCGAGACCGTGCGGCCATACCTGGAGTCGGATCTCGGATCGCGCATTCGCGTGCATTGGGAAGGCGCGGAGTATCGCGGCCGGTTCCGCGAGGTGATCTGGGACGGGAACGCGAGTGTCTCCGGCAATGCCGTTGAAAGCGTGACGCCGGTGAATTTCTTCAATCGCGACAAGAGCTTCGATCGGGTCAGCGAATCGGAACTCGCCTGGAAAGCGCTCACTACAGGCAATTTCGGTGGAGCGGACATCCGGTTGAGAGAGCGGAAGGCCGGCAGTCTCAGGATCGACACGCCACTCGTGAAGACGGAAATGCTGGTCTCGGGAATCGGGTTTGAGGATAGAATCTTCGACGCTTCGGGCGAGCTGCCGCGCTTCCTGAAGCTGACCCGCCTGCCGGACGTGAACCCGCATACCTCCTTCGCCTTCAGCCGGAAGATCGAGCTGAAGCCCGAGGGCGATAACCCGATCTACATCCGGGTCGAGCAGGAGGACGGCACCCGGGCCTGGACGAGCCCGATCTACGTCTATCGCTAGTACGTGCCTTGCCGGAAGCGGCGGCCTTGACCACACTGATCCGATGAACACGAAAGACCGGATCATAGAGGCCGCTGACGAATTGTTCTATTCGGGCAGCATTCGCGAAACCAGCGTCGACCGGATCGCGGAGCGGGCCGGAGTAACCAAGAAGACGCTCTATTACCATTTCCGCTCCAAGGACGATCTTGTGGCGGCCTATCTGGAGGCACGGGATCGCCCGACACGCGAGCGCTATCTCGCCTGGGCCGGGACATCGGGGCCGATGGCGGACCGGGTCGTCAGGATGTTCACCGCCCTGTCTGAACACGCACGCCGCGAAGACTGGCGGGGCTGCGGCTTTCTCCGGGCTGCGGTGGAGCTGGCGGACAGTCAGGGGCATCCGGCGCTCGAAGTGGCCCGGCGGCACAAGGCCGGGTTCGAAGCATGGCTGGCGGAGGAGCTCGAGCAAGACGGCTATGGCTCGGCGCACGAACTGGCGCGATTGCTCATGATATTGCTCGACGGCGCCATCGCCCGGATGCTGGTGAATCGGGATCCGGCCTATGCGATGGAGGCGGGGCAGGCGGCGCGGAGCCTTCTGCTCTCACGGAACGACAGCATGTCGGCTATGTATACTGACTAGTGAGTGTACGTACCTTTTGTAGGGTGATCCTCTTCTTCCGATTTCAAATTTCGTGAGAAGTTCATCATGCATCGGTCCGTTACGACTGCTTCCTCCCCGTGGACTCCGGTCCTTGTCGGAACGCTCATCGCCGCCAGCGCGATCCTTTCCACATCGATGGGCATCCGTCAGAGCCTCGGGCTTTTTCTCGACCCGGTCGCGCGGGCGACGGGGATCTCCGTCGCCTCCTTCGGACTGGCAATGGCAGTGCAAAATCTCGTCTGGGGCATTTTCCAGCCGACGATGGGAGCGCTCTCGGATCGCTACGGCGGACATATGGTGGTGACCATCGGCGCGGCGAGCTTCGCCGGCGGGCTGTGGCTGATGACGCTCGGTGGGGCGCTCGGCCTATATGTCGGCGGCGGTCTGCTGATCGGCATCGCGATCGCAGCGACGTCCCACGGGGTTCTGGTCGGCGTGATCTCGCGCCTCGCCGCTCCTGGTGTACGCGCAATCTCGATCTCGGTCCTCGCCGCCGCCGGGTCGCTGGGCACTCTGGTACTCGCTCCGGCATCTCAGGCCATGCTGGATCGGATGCCATGGAATACCGTGCTTCTGGTTCTGGCCGCGCTGTCCGCCGGCATGGTTGTGCTGGCGCTCGTTCTGAGAGGACGGCGGCGCGGCCAGCCGGCGGCGCATTCGGAACGGCCGAATGCCCTGAAAGCGATTCGCGAGGCGTTGCGTCATCGCGGCTATGTCGCGATGACGGTCGCGTTCTTCGCCTGCGGTTTCCAGCTGATCTTCGTTGCGACGCATCTGCCGAAATTTGTCGCCATCTGCGGCCTTTCGCCCTCCGTCAGCGCGAACACGATCGCTCTCATCGGTGTCTGCAACGCGGTCGGGACCCTTCTCGTCGGATATCTCGGTGAGCGGTTCGGCAACCGGCTTGTTCTCAGCCTGATCTACGTCTTCCGGACAATCGCGATCGCGAGTTATGCCTTCATGCCCGTCTCTGTCGTCAGCACGCTTCTCTTCGGTGCTGCGATGGGGTTGCTTTGGCTGAGCGTCATCCCGCCCGTAAGCGGTTTGCTGAACAACATGTTCGGCGCGACGAATTTCGGCGCCCTTTTCGGCGTCATGTTCCTCAGCCACCAGATCGGAGCCTTTCTTGGAGCTTATCTCGGGGGACTGACCTTCGATCTGACCGGGGATTACCTCATCGCCTGGAGTGCGATGATCGTCGTCGGCCTGCTCGCCGCCCTGATCCAGATCTCGATGGATGACAGGCCGGCCGGGACTCTCGCCCCGGCCTGAAGGCGCAACTCCGCGTCAGAACTTCTCCTCGCCCCGCTTCCTCTGCGGGTCGGGGAAGTCCCGGTAGAGCGTGAAGCGCACGTTCTGGACCTTGGAGTTCACCGCGTGATGGAAGCTCTCCACCGGCTCGCTCCGGCTGGAGACATGAGTGAAGGCCGCGTCGAGCTGGGCGAGGTCGCGGGTCTCCAGCCACATATGGAACTCGGTTCCGTCCGCGGGGCCGAGGCCGAGCTTTCGGCGGGTGATGCGGGACCCCTCGATCAGACCCTGATCTTTCAGATAGGCGAAATAGCCCTGGACGGACTCGGCGAAGTCCATGTCCTTAACGCCAGGCTTCAGGTCACAGTAGATGTGGTAGAAATCCATCGGTCACGTTCCCTCGATTGACCGTCAAAACGAAAACGGGCCGCCCGAAGGCGGCCCGCTCGAAGATCGCATGTGCACGCGCTCTCAGCTCATCGCCTTCTGCAGGTTCTCGTCCAGCTTGGACAGGAACTGCTGGGTGGTGAGCCAGGGCTGGTCCGGGCTGATCAGCAGCGCCAGATCCTTGGTCATGTCGCCCGCCTCGACGGTATCGACGCAGACCTTCTCCAGGGTCTCGGCGAACTTCAGCACTTCCGGCGTGTCGTCGAACTTGGCCCGGTAGGCGAGGCCGCGGGTCCAGGCGAAGATCGACGCGATCGGGTTGGTCGAGGTTTCCTTACCCTGCTGGTGCTGGCGGTAGTGACGGGTCACGGTGCCGTGGGCGGCTTCCGCCTCGACCGTCTTTCCGTCCGGCGTCATCAGCACGGAGGTCATCAGGCCGAGCGAGCCGAAGCCCTGGGCCACGGTATCGGACTGCACGTCGCCGTCGTAGTTCTTGCAGGCCCAGACAAAGCCGCCGGACCACTTCATCGCGGCCGCGACCATGTCGTCGATCAGGCGGTGTTCGTAGATGATGCCCTTGGCCTTGAACTTGTCCGCGAACTCCTCCTCGAAGACTTCCTGGAACAGGTCCTTGAAGCGGCCGTCATAGGCCTTGAGGATGGTGTTCTTGGTCGAGAGATAGACCGGCCAGCCGAGATCGAGGCCGTAGTTCATGCAGGCCCGGGCGAAACCGCGGATGGAATCGTCGAGGTTGTACATGGACATGGCGACACCGCCGCCCGGGAAGTCGAACACCTCGTGGGTGATCGCTGGGCTGCCGTCGGCCGGCTGGAAGGTCATGGTCAGTTTGCCCGGGCCCTTCACCACCATGTCGGTGGCGCGGTACTGGTCGCCGAAGGCATGGCGGCCGATGACGATCGGCTGGGTCCAGCCCGGAACCAGGCGCGGGACGTTGTCGCAGATGATCGGCTGACGGAACACGGTGCCGCCAAGGATGTTGCGGATCGTGCCGTTCGGCGAGCGCCACATCTTCTTCAGGCCGAATTCCTCGACCCGGGCCTCGTCCGGCGTGATGGTCGCGCACTTGACGCCGACGCCGTATTTCTTGATCGCATTCGCGGAGTCGATGGTGATCTGGTCATCCGTCTCGTCGCGCTTTTCCATGCCGAGGTCGTAGTATTTGAGATCGACATCGAGGTACGGGAGGATGAGCTTTTCCTTGATCATCTTCCAGATGATCCGCGTCATCTCGTCGCCGTCGAGCTCGACGATAGGATTCTTGACCTTGATCTTGGCCATCTTCCTGGCTCCTTTGTGGATGGAATCTTGTGAGCAGCGGGCGGCAAAATATCAGGTGGGCGCGGCAATGCAAGATGCGCGCGCGGCACTGACCTCGTGACGTTGCGGACGAATAATCAAAATCAGGCCGTCAGACCCATTTGGATTCGACCTTGCCGTGGGTGACCGGCGCTTCCGTGACGAACGGGAACACGCCCTCGAGCGTATCCGCGACCTGGATGAAGTTGCGGTTTTCCGGCTTGGCGAAATTCGTGGCGACGAAATGGTCGACGAGCGCGACCAGCGGATCCCAGAAGCCGTTCACATTGGCGAGGACCACCGGCTTCTTCGACAGGCCGAGCTGGGTCCAGGTGATCACCTCGAAGGTCTCGTCCATGGTCCCGAGGCCCCCCGGAAGGATTACGAACGCGTCGGCCTTCTCGTACATGATCCTTTTGCGGTCATGCATGTTGTCGGTGATGATCAGTTCGTTCAGGCCCTGATGCCCGACCTCGTAATCCTCGAGGAACTTCGGGATCACACCGGTCACGGCGGCGCCGGCCGCCAGCGCGGCATCGGCCGTCAGGCCCATGAGACCGACACGCCCGCCGCCATAGACGAGGTTGTAGCCGCGCTCGCCGATCAGGGTGCCGAACTTGGTCGCGGCATCGCGGTAGGCCTGGTCGACCTTGCCGGAGGAACCGCAGAATACGCAGATGGATTTTTTCTCGCTCATGCGCTCGTCTATCCCACCCCGCCCGGGTCCGGTCAAGCGGCTAAAAAGGGCGGTTCCGCCTGCATTGCGCGCGGGTTTGTAAGGGTTTATTGTCGACCGAGCGCGTATTGGAGCCCCGAGAACATGCTGAGTAAGCCATACATCATTGGCGCCGCCGGAGTCCTGGTGTTGGCTATGGCTGGCGGGCTGTTCTACCTGACATCGGAAGAAGATGTCAGGCCGGTTCCTGTCGAGACAGCGGCGGCACCGAAAGCAGCTCCCGCACCGGCCCCTGCTCCCAGTACCGAGGCGCCCGCTCCCGCTACTGTGGAAGCACCGGTCGCTGCTGCCGAAAGCGGTGACGACAAGCCCGATCTCTCGCAGCCGAGTTTCGACGTCGTCCGCGTCGATCCGGAAGGCAACACGGTCATCGCCGGCAAAGCGTTGCCGAATGCGACAGTCCGGATCATGGACGGCGACAAGCGGATCGGCGAGGTCAAGGCGGACGACAAGGGTGACTGGGTCTTCCTGCCGGAAGAGAAGCTGCCCTCCGGGAGCAGCGTCCTGACGCTCGAGACGCCGGGCGAAGGCGACAAGGAAGCGACGAAGTCCGGCAATGCCGTCGTCGTCGTGATCCCGGAGAAGGGCAAGGACATCGCCGGCCGGGACAATACGGAGACGCAGAAGCCGCTCGCGATGGTCGTGCCGCGCGAGCAGGCTCCGAGCAAGCCGACGAAGATCCTGCAGGCGCCCGCTCCGGCGGCCGAAGCGCCGGCGAAAGTCGCCAATGCCGATCCGGCGCCCAAGCCGGCTGCGCAGTCCTTCCCGGAGAAGAGCGCGACTGAGGGTGCGGGCGCCAAACCCGGCGTCTCGCTTGATGTGATCGACTATGACGAAAAGGGCGCAGTGGTCTTCAGCGGCAAGACGTCGGCGGACTCGGATGTCCAGGTCTATGTCGACAACGAGCTCGCGGCGCGTGGCAAGTCCGACTCTGCCGGCAACTGGTCGGTCAAGCCGGAGCGGAGTATCGAAGCTGGAACCCACCAGGTCCGCGTCGATCAGGTCTCCGAGGGCGGACAGGTTCTGGCGCGGATCGAGCTGCCTTTCGTGCGTGCGGTCCCGTTCACGGGATTGCCTCAGGATTCCGTTGTCATTATACAGCCCGGCAACAATCTCTGGCGGATCGCGAGCCGGGTCTACGGCTCCGGTTTCCGCTATACCGAGATCTATCAGGCGAACAGCGACCAGATCCGCGATCCGGACCTGATCTATCCGGGCCAGGTCTTCGGTCTGCCGGCCCTGAACTAAGCCGCCTTCAACTCATTCGGACGGACAAGCTATGTTGAATCAGCAGGACGACGGCGTTCTGAAAGGCGTTCTGGTCCCCGTTGCGCGCGAGGGGTATCCCTTTATCGCCGCCTTCGCGGTCCTGACGCTGCTGCTCTATGCGGTCTGGGAGCCGCTCGGCTTCGTCGGCGTGATGCTGACGCTCTGGTGCGTCTATTTCTTCCGCAACCCGGACCGGGTGACGCCGGTGCGCGAGGGGCTGGTGATCACACCCGCCGACGGCGTGGTGCAGATGATCGTCGACGCGCCGCCGCCGAAGCAGCTCGAGATGGGCGACAAGCCGATGTGCCGGGTCTCCGTCTTCATGAACGTCTTCGACTGCCACGTGAACCGGATCCCGGTCGACGGCGAGGTCGCAAAGCTCGCCTATGTCCCGGGCAAGTTCGTCAATGCCGCCTTCGACAAGGCGAGCGAGGAGAACGAGCGCCAGCTGGTCGCGGTCGAGATGAAGGACGGACGCAAGGTCGCCTTCGTGCAGATCGCCGGTTTGGTTGCCCGCCGCATCATCTGTTACCTTCAGGAAGGCCAGCCGGTGCGCGCCGGCGAGCGTTTCGGCTTGATCCGCTTCGGCAGCCGGGTGGACGTCTACCTGCCGGAAGGCGTCAATCCGCTGGTGACGGTCGGACAGCGCGCGGTGGCCGGCGAAACGGTGATCGCCGACCTCAATGCGACGGAGGCGGCACGCAGGGGCGAGGTCCGCTGAGCAATCTGCGGACACGGCAACGGGAAACGGACACGAGACGATGATCAGGGCCAAACGGCGCCGGCTTCCGGTGATTTCGATCAGCAAGCTGATCCCGAACATGATCACGGTCATGGCGCTCTGCGCCGGCCTCTCGGGCGTCCGCTTCGCGCTCAACGAGCAATGGACGCTGGCGGTCGGCGCGATCGCGGTCGCGGCGATCCTGGATACGCTCGACGGCAGCATGGCGCGTCTGCTGAAAGGCCAGAGCAAGTTCGGCGCCGAGTTGGACTCTCTAGGTGACTTCATCAGCTTCGGCGTTTCGCCGGCGCTGATCCTCTTCCTATGGTCGACCCACGATCTGAAGAGCTTCGGCTGGATGGCGGCGCTGTTCTTCTCGACCTGCATGGCGCTCAGGCTCGCGCGCTTCAACACCAAGACGGACGACCCGACCCTGCCGCCCTTCACCTACCGCTTCTTCACCGGCGTGCCGGCGCCGGCCGCGGCCGGCCTTGGCCTGCTGCCGCTGATCCTCAGTTTCGAGGCGGATTTCACCTTCCTGCACCAGCCGCATTTCCTCGCCATCTGGCAGGTCGTCGTCGGTCTGCTCATGGTCTCGCAGATTCCGACCTACAGCTTCAAGGGCGCCCGCGTCCCGCAGAAGCTGGTATTGCCGCTGCTGATCGTCTTCGGCCTCTGCGTCGCCTGGCTGGTCAGTGCACCCTGGCAGTTCTTCGCCGCGCTGCTGTTCGCATATCTGGTCTCGCTGCCCTTCAGCTACCGGTCGTACCTGCGGCTGCAGCGGACAGTGGATGTGGAGGACGACGACCGAGCCGACGAGGTGCCAAGCGGTCCGGATGCGAATGTGACCCCGATAGGGAAGGCGAAAGGCGACAATTGACCGGCGGAAATTGCCGCCTGCCTAATCTTGTCGCATGAGATTCGTTGGGGCGGTGTTGACTATGCTCCAGCCATTGTGCGGTTCATCACCCTTGCCCCATGCGAAGGTTCCGCTGAGTGAGTTCGCGTCTTGTATGCGATAGGTCGCAATTCGCGACCACCCAGTCTCAGTCTTCCATTTGAGCGTCAGTTCGCCGCGGTCGTTTAGTTTTCCATGCCAATCGTAAACATTCGGCTCGGCAATTCTCCATGCCGGATAGACGCCATGGGAGTATTTCGTCCGTACAGCGTAGTCTTCACCGTTCTCTTTCGCGTCAATACGGTAAATGATGAGGCGTTGGCAGAGCGCCACTTCGCCCCGCGAATACCATGCCCCTTTGAAATGCCCCAACCACTGCGCAACCTCCGGCGGGGCTTTGTCGAACGACTGGATTTCGACATCCGGGATCGGAGCATCCGATGCTTCCATGCAGTCTTTTGCAGATGCCGGACTCGTAGACGTTCCACCGACGAGAAACGCAAAAAGAACCACCCGATGAAGTGAACTCATCGTTATCCCCCGGTTTCTGTAAGAAATCAGTCCAATACTGACTTCGATCTTGACCCATACAGGAGCAAAACTCAATTTTTCATAGATAAATTCATATAAATTATTATTTAAAAGGGAGTTAGCGGGTAGCTACGGGAGAACTTGCCGCATCTTCCGGTCGCTTGGTCTGATGGACCGGTGCTAGTCGCGCCGTGCCAGATAGACCGTCTGCGTGAAGGGGCGGTCCTGCAGCGGGTTGTGGAATGTCACGGGTTCCGCCGAGGCCTCCGAGAACACGCCTGAAAGCCGCTCGGTGAAAGCGGGATCGGTCCTGTCGTCTGACCAGAGGCCAAAGATGCCGCCGGGCTTCAGATGGGTGGCCAGCGCCCTCAAACCGTCCGATCCGTAGAAGCTTGCGCTGCGCGCGTCGAGCAGCGCTTCCGGCGAATGGTCTATGTCGAGCAGGATGGCGTCAAACTTGCGACCGGGTGTTTCGGGATCGAAGCCGGTCTCACTGGCCGCACCGGCGAAGAAATCCGCCTCGACCAGGCGGCAGCGCGGGTCATCCGCCAAGGCGGTGCCCATTGGCACGAGGCCGGTGCGGTGCCAGTCGATGACCGCTTCCAGATAGTCGACCACGACGAGCGCTCCGACCCTGTCGTGCGCAAGAACGGCTTCGGCCGTGTAGCCAAGTCCGAGGCCGCCGACCAGAACCTCCAGGCCAACACCGTCGAGTGCTGCAATCCCGAGGTTGGCGAGAGCGATCTCAGATGCCGTGAACAGGCTCGACATCAGGTGTTCGTCGCCGAGCATGATCTCGAAGACATCGACATCGAGCCTGAGCTCGCGCCGACGGCGGAGGCTGACGGGGCCGATCGGTGTGGGGCGGTAGTCCAGTTCCTCGAAAAATGCGCTCATGCGGGATCTCCTCGTGCCGTCATCCCGGCGAAGGCCGGGATCCACTCTCGGAAACAACATCTGCTGCAGTGGATCCCGATTTTCATCGGGATGACGCATGGGAACACGGATTATCCCGCCGCCTTGGCCTTGTCGCCGTCCCCGAGTTTCTGCGCCAGCGATGCCTCCAGGAACAGATCGATATCGCCGTCGAGCACGGCTCCCGTCGCCGAGGTCTCCACGCTGGTGCGGAGGTCCTTCACCATCTGGTAGGGCTGCAGGACGTAGGAACGGATCTGGTGGCCCCAGCCGATATCGGACTTGGTGGCCTCGACCGCGTTCGCCTCTTCCTCTCGGCGCTGCAGCTCCGCCTCGTAGAGGCGGGCGCGGAGCATGTCCATCGCGGTCGCGCGGTTGCGGTGCTGCGAGCGGTCGTTCTGGCACTGCACGACGATGTTGGTCGGGATGTGGGTAATGCGGACCGCGCTGTCCGTCCGGTTGACGTGCTGACCGCCGGCGCCCGAGGCGCGGTAGGTGTCGACGCGCAGGTCTTTTTCCTCGATCACGATGTCGATGCTGTCGTCGATCACCGGATAGACCCAGACGCTGGAGAAGCTGGTATGACGGCGCGCGGCGCTGTCATAGGGCGAGATCCGCACCAGGCGGTGGACGCCGCTCTCGGTCTTCAGCCAGCCATAGGCGTTGTGGCCGTTGACCTTGATCGTCGCGGATTTGATACCGGCTTCTTCGCCGGCGCTCTCTTCCAGCCAGTCGACCTTGTAGCCGTGCGCGTCGCACCAGCGGGTGTACATGCGCAGCAGCATCGAGGCCCAGTCCTGCGCCTCCGTGCCGCCGGCACCGGCATGAACTTCGAGATAGCAGTCGAAACCGTCGGCCTCGCCGGAGAGCAGGCTTTCGATCTGGCGCTTCTCGCAGATCTCCTTCAGCGCGAAGAGGGACTTCTCGGCCTCGTCGACGACACCCTGATCCTCTTCCATCTCGCCGAGCTCGATTAGTTCCAGCGCGTCTGCGAGGTCTTGTTCGAGCTGCTTGACGTCGTTCAGACTCTTCTCGAGCTGGGTGCGCTCGCGCATCAGTTTCTGCGCGCGCTCTGCATCGTCCCAGAGGCTCTGGTCCTCGACGAGGGCGTTCAGCTCGGAAAGGCGGACATGGGCGGCATCCCAGTCAAAGATGCCTCCTCAGCAGCTCGATCGACTGCTTGATCTCTTCGGCGGTCGCGGTGATCTCGGCACGCATTGCCGACGCACTCCCTCGATGGGTTGGAAAATCCGTGGGCGCTCTTAATAAAGCCCGGAGCCGCGTCCCGCAACCGGCGCGGTGTTGCCGGGGCCCTGGGCGTCCCAGCCGGCCGCGTCGCCGCCGAACACGATCTCGCTCTCGCCGGTCGGCTCGGTGCCGGCCTTGAAGGCTTCGACCATGACGTCCCTGTCGCCCGGTTGGGCCAGCGCGCCGGTCGCGACATTGATCCGGACGTTGCGGACGCCCGGCGGGATCCGGAACGGGATCGACGGCTTGTCGACCAGCGCCTCCTCCATGAATTTCTTGAAGACCGGGGCGGCGACATTGGAGCCGGTGTCGCGCGGGCCGAGGGTCTTCGGCTGGTCGAACCCGACGAAGGCGCCGACCGCGAGATCGGGCGTGAACCCGACAAACCAGGTGTCGATATTGTCGTTGGTCGTTCCGGTCTTGCCGGCGAGCGGCTTGCCGATGGTCGATATCCGCCGGCCGGTGCCGCGCTGGACCACGCCCTCGAGCATGCTGACCATCTGATAGGCGGAGGCCGGGTCGGCGACCTGCTCGCGGGTGTCCGGAATGGTCGGCGCGGGCTCGCCGCGCCAGCGCGCGGCGACGCAGCCGGCGCACTCGCGGGTATCGTGGTGGTAGATCGTCCGGCCGTTACGGTCCTGAACACGGTCGATCAGGCTCGGCACCACGCGCTTGCCGCCATTGACCAGCATCGAATAGGCGGTGGTCATCTTCAGCAGGGTGGTCTCGCCGGCGCCGAGCGCCATGGAGAGGTGTTTCGGCATGTTGTCGTCGATGCCGAAACGGCGGGCATAGTCGGTGATCAGATCCATGCCGATGGTCTGGGCCAGCCGCACGGTCATCAGGTTGCGCGATTTCTCGATGCCGAGGCGCATCGGGCTCGGACCGTAGAATTCCTTCGTGTAGTTGGCCGGCTTCCACTTGCCGAGGCCGGGGCCCTGATCGATTACGAAAGGCGCGTCGAGGATGCGGGTGGCTGGGGTGAAGCCGTTCTCGAGCGCCGCGAGATAGACGAAGGGCTTGAAGGAGGAGCCCGGCTGCCGGTTGGCCTGGGTCGCCCGGTTGAACTGGCTCTCCTTGAAGCTCCAGCCGCCGGAGAGGGCCAGAACGCGCCCGGTATGGGGATCCATCGCGACAATACCGCCGTCGACATTCGGGATCTGTCTCAGGGTGAAGGTTCCGTCCGGGTAGGGGGTGCCGTCGTCGTCCTTCTCGATCGGCTCGACGAAGATCACGTCACCCGGCTGAAGCACATCGGACGCTTTCCTGACGCTCGGGCCGAGGCGCTGCTCTTCCCGCCAGGGACGGGCCCAGGTCAGTTCGGCAAGTGGAATCTCGCCGAACGAGCCGTCCGGGAAGCCGACCTGCACGCGTTTGTCCTCGACGATCAGCGCGAGCGCCTTTTGCCACTCCGCCGGCGCGGTCGGGGGAACGGCGAAAGCGTCGAGCGCATCGCCCCAGCCGGCAACGATGTCGATCTTGCCGAGCGCGCCGCGCCAGCCGTGCCGCCGGTCGTAATGCATCAACCCCCACTGCAGGGCTTCGTCGGCGATGCGCTGCAGTTTCGGGTCGAGCGTTGTCCGCACCGAAAGACCGCCTTCGTAAAGTCCATCCTCGCCGAAACGGTCGACGAGCCAGCGCCGGACTTCCTCGGCGAAGTAATCCGCTTCGGCAACCTCGGTGACGGAGCGCTCATGGATCGTCAGCGGTTCGGCCTTCGCCCGCTCGGCATCCGCGACGCTGATGAAGCCGTTCTCCGCCATCTGTCCGATCACCCAGTTGCGGCGGACGAGGGCGGCATCGTGCTGACGCACCGGATGATAGTTGTTCGGCGCTTTCGGGAGGGCGGCGAGATAGGCGCTCTCCGCGATCGTCAGTTCGTCCAGGCTCTTGTCGAAATAGTTCAGCGCGGCGGCTGCCACACCGTAGGAGCGCAGGCCGAGATAGATCTCGTTCAGATAAAGTTCGAGGATCCGGTCCTTGCTGATCGCCCGCTCGATGCGGAGCGCCAGGATCGCTTCCTTCGCCTTCCGCTCGATCGAGACCTCGTTGGTCAGAAGGAAATTCTTCGCCACCTGCTGGGTGATCGTGGAGGCGCCGCGCGGCCGGCGGTTCTGCGCAAGGTTGCGAACGTTGTCGATCATCGCCTTGGCGAGGCCGAAGAAGTCGATCCCCGGATGGCTGTAGAAATTCTTGTCCTCGGCGGAGAGGAACGCCTTGATCACGCGCCGGGGCATTGCCTCGATCGGCACGAAGACCCGGCGCTGACGGGCATATTCGCTGAGCAGGCGGCCGTCGCCGGCATGCACGCGGGTCATCACCGGAGGCTCGTAATCCGCCAGCTGCTTGTAGTCCGGCAGCCCGCGTCCGAAATGGTGCAGGCCCCAGAGCACGCCGCCGACCGCGACAAGGCCGCCGAGCAGAACGGTCGAGAAAAGGATCAGTACCCAGCGCATGAGTGAGGTCAGAGTCTCCGGTTGAGCCGCTATGGGGCGGCGGGACGCGCGTACATTATCACGATCAATGTGTCATGATTGTGCGCGATGTCATGTAGATGGTGCCCATCATAAAGCCCGAACACGCGATCTTGTTCAATTGGCGCGGGCGGCCGACTGAACAAGATCGAAATAGTCGTCGATGGCCCGCCGTAAAGCGGCGGCGACGCGTGTCAGATGCGCGTTCGAGCGCAACAGCTTCTCGTCGTGATTGTTCGAGAGAAAGCCGAGTTCGATCAGAACCGACGGGATGTCGGGCGCCTTCAGCACGGCGAATCCGGCGAACCGGTGGGCCGTCTTCAGCAGTTTGACCTCGCCGCGCATCTCGCGCACCAGCATGCCTGCGAAGCGGGCCGAATGGTTCATCGTCTCGCGCTGGGCGAGATCGATCAGGATGCTGGTGACTTCCGGCGTCTCTGTGCCGAAATCCATGCCGGCGATGATGTCCGACTTGTTCTCGTTCTTCGCCAGGAGGTCCGCTTCCTTGTCCGAGGCGTTTTCCGACAGGGTATAGACGGAGGCGCCCCGAAGATTTCGGTTCGGGATGGAATCCGCGTGCAGCGAGAGGAACAGGTCGGCGCCTTCGCGGCGGGCGACGGCGATACGTTCGCGCAGTTGCAGGAAGACGTCGCGGTCGCGCGTCAGAATCACCTCGTAGCGTCCGGTCCGCTCCAGCTCGCTCTTCAGCACGCGAGCGGCGTTCAGCACGATTTCCTTCTCGTAGATGCCGGAAACGCCGATGGCGCCGGGATCGACGCCGCCATGGCCCGCATCGATGGCGACGATGATCTTCTCGTTCACCGAGCGCGGCGGCCGTGTCAGCAGCGGCGGCACGGCAGGCTCCGGCGCCATGAGTCGCGGTTGTCTCTTCGCCTGGAATGCGGCGACCGACTTCTGAGACTCCTCAAGGAAGGCGGCCCGGGTCGTCGGCTTCAGATCGATCACGATCCTGGGTCCGTAGCCCTCTTTGGCCGGCAGCCTGAAGGCGGAGGCGACGGAGAACGGCTTCGCCGTGTCGATCACCAGCCGCGAGGTTCCGGGGCGAAACAGGCCGAACCGGAACCCTTTGATCTCCGCCGGACGGCGTGAATCGGGATTTGCGCCAGGCTCGAAATCGACTTCCGGCAGATCGATCACCACGCGATAGGGGTCGGCGAGGCTGAAGACGGTGAAATCCAGATCCTGCGAGAGATCCATCACGAAGCGGATCTTGTCCGGATGCTGGCCGATTCGGATGTCCCGTACCGCTCCGTCGACGGCCATAGCGTGCTGCGGCGCCGCAAGGGCACCGAGCAGGAGCGTCAGAAGGATGAACAGGCGTTGTATCACGAGCTACACCCGGTTGACGCGTCGCTGCCGCGGAGCGTCGATGCCGCAATTCCCACTATTTTTAGCGGCGGATGATCGAGATTGCAATAATATCCCAGTGTATCAGACAATTGCAGCATGGTTTTTGAGCGTCACATGAATTTTGCCGTGCCTGCAGGAAATGATTGTTCCGAAAATACAAAGTGACTATGTTACGCGTGTGCTGGACCGTTGCGGTCAGCGCGGATTTCCGCCTCAAACACTTCGGAAACGCGGCGATGAGGCTCCCCTTTTGGCGCGGGATTGCGCCTTATTCTACACAACGGGACCTGTTCCGACCGTGACCCACACTCGCTCAAATCTGTCCGTTCCTTCTCGGTGCCGCGTTGCGGCATTGCCGGGTGACGGCGGGCGCGAGGATGACGGACTGGGCCGGACGGTCGGGATCTCGACCACCGAACGGAAACGCGATGCCGGAGCCTCACTTGCTCCCCAGCACGTTTCGCCCTCACAGAACATGCCCGCGAACGCGGCGCCGATATCGGTCGGGAGAGTGAATCTCGCGATGCGGCGCGCGACCCGCGTGGCCCAGGAGTCACCTTTTAATGTCAAAACGCATGTTGATCGATGCCACCCAAGAGGAAGAGACCCGGGTGGTCCTTCTCAGTGGCAATCGTGTCGAAGACTTCGACTTCGAGACGGAGTCCCGCAAGCAGCTTAAGGGAAACATCTATCTCGCCCGGGTTACCCGGGTAGAGCCTTCGCTGCAGGCAGCCTTCGTTGAATACGGTGGAAACCGTCACGGTTTTCTGGCCTTCAGCGAAATCCATCCCGATTATTACCGGATCCCGGTAGAGGACCGTGAAGCCCTGCTTGCCGAGGAGCGGGAGGGTGGCGCGCCTGCCGAGGATCCGTCCGAAGAGAGTGCGGTCGAGGTTCCGGACATGCCGGTCGACGCAGCCGGCGACGACGATGACGAAGACGCTCCGCCGGCACCGCCGCCGGAAAGCGTCGGCGGCGACGATACCGACGATGCCGAGGACGACCGTCCGCGCAAGAACCTCTCCCGGCGCTACAAGATCCAGGAAGTCGTGACCCGGCGTCAGATCATGCTGGTTCAGGTCGTCAAGGAGGAGCGAGGCAACAAGGGTGCGGCCCTCACGACATATCTCTCGCTCGCCGGCCGCTATTGCGTGCTGATGCCGAACACGGCGCGGGGCGGAGGGGTGTCCCGTAAGATCACCAATATCGCCGACCGCAAGCGCCTGAAGCAGGTGGTCGAGGGGCTGGACGTGCCGGAAGGCATGGCGGTCATCGTTCGCACGGCTGGCAGCCAGCGGACCAAGACCGAGATCAAGCGCGATTACGAATATCTGCTCCGGCTCTGGAGCCAGATCCGCGAGAAGACGCTGACCTCGTCGGCCCCGTGCCTGATCCACGAGGAAGCGAACCTGATCAAGCGTTCGATCCGTGATCTCTATACGAGCGACATCGGCGAAGTGCTGGTCGAGGGCGAGGACGGCTATCGGATCGCCAAGGACTTCATGCGCACGCTGGTGCCGAGCCATGCCAAGCGGGTGCAGCCCTACAAGGAACAGACGGTTCCGCTGTTCCACCGTTACCAGATCGAAGGCCAGCTCGACGCGATCCACAATCCGGTCGTGCAGCTGAAGTCCGGCGGCTATCTGGTGATGAACCAGACCGAGGCGCTGGTCGCCATCGACGTCAACTCGGGCCGCGCCACGCGCGAGCGGAATATCGAGGAAACGGCGCTCAAGACCAACCTCGAGGCCGCCGACGAGGTCGCCCGCCAGCTCCGGCTGCGCGATATGGCGGGCCTGGTCGTCATCGACTTCATCGACATGGACGAGTCGCGCAACCAGCACGCCGTCGAACGTCGCATGAAAGAGGCGATGAAGAATGACCGGGCGCGCATCCAGCTCGGCCGGATCAGTCATTTCGGTCTGATGGAATTGTCGCGTCAGCGGCTGCGTCCGAGCGTGTTCGAGGCCTCGACCCAGGTTTGCTCGCAGTGCAGCGGAAGCGGCCGCGTCCGATCGACGGACTCGACGGCGCTGCATGTCCTGCGCGCGATCGAGGAAGAGGGCATCAAGCAGAAATCGAACGAGATCGCGGTCTTCGTGCCGTCCGAGGTCGGTTTCTACATTCTGAACAAGAAGCGGGACGCGCTGGCGGCGATCGAGCAGCGCTACGGCTTCCGGGTCTTCCTCGAGGCCGACGAAAGTCTGATTCCGCCGGACATGCGGATCGAGCGGATGATCCCGAAACCGGCCAGCGAAAAGCTCGACCTCGCGGCGCCGATCACGGCCGCACCGGTTGTCCACGATGACGAGGACGAGGACGAGGTCTCCGAGGAGCGGGACGACGAGCGTCGTTCCAAGCGTTCCCGCCGCCGCCGCCGCCGTGGCGGTGACAAGCGCGCCTCGGAGCAGCAGGACCAGGGTGACAGCGTCTCCGAGGAAGCCGAGGCCGGTGAAGACGCCGCGGCTGAGGCCGCTGGCGGTGAGAACGCTCCCGCAGGCGGCGAGGACGAAGACGGCGCCAAGAAGCGCCGCCGGCGCGGCAAGCGCGGCGGACGGCGTCGCTCGCGGCGCGGCAATGGCGAGGAAGGTGCGACTGCGCAGGATAATGCGGACGGCGCCGAGCAGCCGGCCGATCAGGCTGCGGCAACCGACGATGACTCCGGTGAAAGCGCGGCGCCTGCGGAAGAGACAGTGACCGCCGAGGCGGCTCCGGCTCCGGAAGAGCAGCCTGAAGAGACCCAGGCGGAAGAAACGAAGCCCAAGCGCAAGCCGCGGACCCGTCGCAAGAAGGCGGCCGAGGCCGATGCTGAAGCTCCGGCCACCGAAGAGGCGGGCGCCGCTACCGACAGTGCGGAAACGAAGGAAGAGGAGCCTGCTCCGAAACCGCGCCGCCGCAGCCGTGCGAAGAAGACCGAACCCAAGGCCGAACCGGAAACCGCCACCACCGAGCCTGCGGCTCCGTCCGAGGAGGCTGCGCCGGAAGCCGCAGTGGCCGCCGAAAGCGCGCCGCAACCGGTATCGTCCGGCAGCGGTGCGGACAAGGTCGAGGAGCCGGCCCCGGTCAGCCCCGCGGAAAGCGCGGGCGCGACTGTGGTCAATGTCGACGACAAGCCGAGCGAGGACAAACCGCGCCGTGGCGGCTGGTGGAACCGGCTGATTCCGTCCTGAGGGACCAAGCGATGTTTTGAGAGAGCGGGGCGGCGTGAGCCGCCCCGTTTCGTTTGGAAGCCTACTTTCGTGCGGCTGCCCGCGCGAGGGCGCAGAACTGCTCTACGGAAAGCGTTTCCGGCCGCGCCGTCGGATCGATCGCGGCGGCTTCGAGGAACTCGGCCCCGCCGAAACTCTTCAGCGAGGCGCGCAGCATCTTGCGGCGCTGGGAGAAGGCGGCGGCGGTGATTTTTTCCAGCACGTCCGGATCGGCTTCGGCAAGCGGGACGGCGCGGGGGCGGAGCTGGATCACCTGGGAGGTGACCTTCGGCGGCGGCGTGAAGGCACGCGGCGGGATGTCGAAGAGCGGGAAGATCTCCGCCCGCCAGCGGGCCGCGATGCTGAGCCGGCCGTAGTGCTCGGTTCCGGGTGAGGCCGCGATCCGCTCGGCCACTTCCTTCTGGAACATCAGTGTGAAGCTCTCGAATGCCTCGGCCCGCTTCAGCCAGGACAGCAGCATCGGCGTGCCGACATTGTAGGGCAGGTTCGCGACCACGCGCCGGGGGGCTTCCCCGAGGCTCGCGAGATCGACATCGAGCGCGTCAGCCTCGATGATCTCCAGCCGGCCGTCCGCCGCCTCCACAAGGTCCTGAATGGCCTCGATCGCCCGGCGGTCGCGTTCGATGGCGATCACCTTGCGGGCGCCTTCCAGCAGCAGGGCGCGGGTCAGGCCGCCGGGGCCCGGCCCGACCTCGATACAGGTTCCGTTGGCGAGGTTGCCCGCCGATCGGGCGATGCGCCGTGTCAGGTTCAGATCGAACAGGAAGTTCTGGCCGAGGGACTTCTTGGCCGAGAGCTGGTAGCGGGCGATCACGTCGCGCAGCGGCGGAAGAGCCTCGATCGCCTGGATCACCGGATCGGTCATGCGCGGGCCCGCGCCTCTGCCATCTCGCCGGCCATGGTGAGGGCGGCGATCAGACTGTCCGCATGGGCCTTTCCGGTTCCGGCGAGCTCGAGCGCGGTTCCATGATCCGGCGAGGTCCGGATGAAGGGCAAGCCGAGGGTCACGTTCACGCCCCCCCAGAAATCGACGGTCTTGATCGGGATCAGCGCCTGGTCGTGATACATGCAGATCGCCGCGTCGTAGGTCTTGCGGGCTTCCGCGTGGAACATGGTGTCGGCGGAAAGCGGGCCGACCGCTTCGATGCCCTCGGCGCGGAGCGCGGCAACGGCGGGGGCGACGACGTCCCGGTCCTCGGTGCCGATGGTGCCGTCTTCGCCGGCATGCGGGTTGAGGCCGGCGATGGCGAGCCGCGGACGCTCGCAGCCGAAGTCCCGCTTCAGGGCCTCCGCGGTGATCCGGGCCTTCGTGACGATCATCTCGGTCGTCAGCACGTCCGGCACCCGCTTCAGAGGTATGTGGATGGTGACCGGCACGACCCGAAGCTCCGGGGCGGCCAGCATCATCACAGGGGTGATCTCGGGGCCCGCAAGGGCGGCGAGGAACTCGGTATGGCCGGGATAGCGGAACCCCGCCTCGTACAGCACGCTTTTCTGGATCGGCAGGGTCACGACCGCACCGGCGCGCCCTTCCGTGGTCATCCCGACTGCGCGTTCGATCGCGTCAATCACCGCAGGGCCGTTTGCCGGATCGAGCCGGCCGGCTTCGGGCGGAGCGGCATAGGAAATCGGCAGGACCGGAAGGCCGTTGTCGAACGCCGCACGGGCTGCTTCGGGGGCACTGATCTCGATGATTGGTGTGCCGGTGCCGAGCCGGATTGCGAGAGCAGCCAGACGGTCCGGCTCTTCCAGCAGGAAGAACGGCGGAAGCCGCTCATGCGCCGTGGCCCATGCCTTGAGAGCGATCTCGGCTCCCGCTCCGGCAGGCTCTCCCGGCGTGAGGACGAGGGGCGCGGCGGCGCTGTCGGACATCTCTCTCACGCCTCAGATACGTGTATCTATGAAGGCATCCCGGCGGATATCCCGCAGATAGCGCTGAGCGAAGGTCTCGAACTTGATCGCACGCAGCCGCTCGGCGATCTCGTCGCGTCCGGGAAGGTCGCTCTCGGGCTCGACCTTCTTGCAGACCATGATGGTGCTGAATCCGGAAGGCAGGCGGATCGGTTTCGTCAGTTCGCCCTCGTTCAGGCCGGTCACGGCTTCTTGCAGCTGCGGGGACAGCTCGCCGATCTTGAGGGTACCGAGGTCGGTTCCGGCCGGAGAGTTCAGCTCCGATGCGAGAACATCCATGTCCTCACAGCTCTGCGCCGTTTCCGACACGGCCGAGGCGATGCTTTTCTGGCTGCTTTCGGCATCCGCTCCGGCGTTGGGCGGCACCGGGAGAAAGACCTGCTTCAGGGTGACTTCGGATTTCAGCGGATCGGGACCGCTGAGGATCTGCCGGTCGCTCAGCTGGATGATCTGATAGCCGAAGATTGTCTTGATCGGATCGCTGATGTCGCCCGGCTGCATGCGGTCAACCAGTTCGGCGACTTCGGGACTGAGCTGCTCCTTGGTCGTCCAGCCGATATCGCCGCCGGTCGCCGCGGTCGCCCCCTGGGAAAATTCGCGCGCAATGGCATCGAACTGGGCGCCGGAACGCAGCTGCTGGACCAGACGCTTTGCGATTTCCTGCTCGTCCACAGCCGGATCGTCCGTGTCGATCACGATTTCCCTGAGGCGGTATTGTGGTGCGCCCTTGTTTCGCTCCAGCCGGTCCAGCGCATCGTCGATCTCGTCGATCGTCACCTCGACGGTGCTCTGGAAGCGGCGGCGGACGAGTTTCGCCCACGCGATATCGGCGCGGATCTGGCGGACCACGGTTTCCAGCGGGATGCCTTCCTTCTCGAGCTCGCGGTCGAAGCTCCCCGGCTGCATCTTGTTGCGCTGCTCCATGCTCCGCTTCGCACGATTGAGGTCGTCATCGGTGACTTCTATCGAGAGCCGTTCGGCTTCCTGGAGTTTCAGCTGCTCGTCGATGAGCCCGCGCAGAACCTGTGGCCAGACGCGCTGGTAGGTCTGCTGGTTGCGCGGCAGATTCGAGGACAGGATCACCATACGCACGCGGGCGTCGAGATCGCGCACCGTGATGACGTCGTCATTGACGATGGCCGCGATGCGAAGAGCGTTCTGCGCGGCCGCGCGGTGGGACGTTCCGGTCGACCAGATCGTCATGATGCACAGGGCCAATACGACCCGCAGCAAGGCCGGGAAGTGCAGTTTGATGGAACTCAATCGAGATCTCGCCATAAGCCTAGATATATGCCTTGAAAGCTTCGCCCGCTAGTTGCTCGCAAATCCGCCGAGATGCTTGAAGGCGATCTGCAGCATGACCCGTTGCTCCGGTTCAATGTCGTCATCTTCGAGCTCGCTTCTTTCATAGACGAGGCCGAAAGTGAAGCATTCATCGGAATAGACCAGCCCTGTCGACGCGATCAGCGTGCGGTTTGCGTCGTCGGAGAAATCCTGAACGACCCTCCCGTTGACGCTCCAGAACTCGTTCAGGTTGACGCTTCCCGAGAGATCGAGCTGTTCCCGTTCGAGGAATGATGTCGCTCCGGCGATGTTGTCCGAGTTCGTCTGATCGTCGAGCAGCACGTAATCGGCGATAAGCGAAAAGCGCGGGTGGTAGTAGCGCATCCCGATTTCGCTGCGCCGGGGGCTGAAATCGTCCTTGTCGAGCCGGAAACGGAAGAGGAAATCGAGGTTGTCCTTCGGGCTGACGCTGACGCGTCCGACATAGTCCGAGAGATCGTCCTCCAATCCGGACCCTTTCTCGAAGGGACCGTCCCCGTAGAACCGGAAGCTCTGTCCGAAAAGCAGGCTGGAGGACCCGCCGCCGTTCCCATAGACCCCGGTCTTGAAACCGTAGTCGACACGGCTGCCGCTGGTCACCCGATCGCTGCCGGTAAAACGGTTCATTCGGAACAGGTTGGTATCGTCGAAGAGGAAGGACTGGCTGTCCTCGTTGGAAATCTCGTCCGGGTTGCCCCAGTCCGGGGCAAGGACCAGGTTCACGATCGGCTCGACCGTCTGATGGTAATTCTCTCCCGCGCGCGCGAACGGATAGCGCCAGTTCAGGCCAAGTTGGGGAAAGACCCGGCCGGTGTCTCCGTTGTTGCCGCTCTCCAGGCCGTCGCTGTGGAAGTAGTCGGTATCGAGCGTTGCGGTGAGTGTATAGATGTCGCCGGCGGGAGCGGTGTAGGGCAGGGACCAGCCGCTTCGTACCGCGATTTTCTTGCTGTCGGCCCCGGTCTGGCGGGTCAGCGACATGACCGACGAGTCGAGCTGGAAGCGGCCCCCGGCGCGGTCCGGCTCGCCAACGAAGCTGTACTCCATCAACGGCGCGACCGTCGGTGATTTATCCCGGGAATCTCCGGGATTCAGCCCCTGGAACTTCAGGGCCTCGACCGAAGCGTAGTTGCGGTTGCGGAAGCCTTCCGTGAAGGCCCGGGTCGTCAGCACTTCCCGGCTGTCGAGACGGTAGCGGCGCAAGTAGGTTCGCGCGCTCGCCTGCTCGAAATCCAATCCGCCGCGCCAGGTGCGGTCGAAATCGAACCGGGCTTCCAGGTCGATGCTGCCTTCGAAATCCTTGTCGCCGGTTTCGCGGTCGTTCTCGCGCTGGTCGAGCACGCCGGCGGTGCCCTGGAAGTCGATCTTGCCCTGCGTGAAGTGCTGCCGGTAGCGGCCCTTGAGGATACCGCCGTCGGAGGAATACACGATCGGCATGACCTCGAGGTCGCGGGACTCGTCGATGACCTGGTAATAGGGCTGGCCGTAGATGACGCCGAGCTCGTCGGAATATCCTATCGTCGGCGCGAGGAAACCGCTGCGCCGGTCGACGGTCGGGTCCGGGTGGGAGAGGTAGGGCGTGTAGAGAACCGGGATCCCGAACATCTCCAGCGTCGCGTCATTGTAGATGATGTCCTTGGCCTTCTCGTCATGGACGATCTTGCGGGCCTTCAGCTGCCAGAGCGGCGGACGGCTCGGATCTTCCTTGCAGCTTTCGCAGGGTGTGAAGACGGCGCGGGACAGGATCTTCCGGTTGTCCTCGGTCCGCACGCCACGATTTGCCGCGAGGCGCGAGCCGTCGGTCATGCGCAGGCGGAGATTGTCGATGAAACCGGTTTTCAACTCGTTATGGAGTTCGACATAGTCGCTGAAGATCACTTCGCCGGTGGGTTCCAGCAGAGAAATATTGCCTGCGGCGATGACGGTATCTTCGCGCTGATTATAGGTCACGCTGTCGGCCAGCAGCGTGCGCTCGCCCTGGGACAGTTCCACGGAGCCGCGGGCGGTGATCGTGCCCAGGGTCTCGTCGTGTACCAGCTGGTCCGCGACCATCAGGACCGGCTCGTCGTTGATCCCGCGTTCCTGGGCGTCGGAGGGACCGGCGGTGATCAACAGGCAGACAATTGCCGCCGCCAGGGCTATCAGGCCTTTCCTGGCTGTCCCCGCTTGCCGGCCTTCTGCCCGCATCCATGAATTGCGACCTGATTTCATCGGTTAGCCATCCTCAAGATGCAGCAGGCTGGCACATCCGAGCAGTGCCGTAACGGTCGCCGGTGTCCAGGCGGCGAGTACCTCTGGAATACGGGCCGAGAGGCCGAGCGCGAAGACGAGGTCGGACGTGAAATAGAGGAAGAATCCCGAGAACAGGCCGGCGCTGACCCAGACCAGAGTTCCACCGCGCCGCGTGAGCCGGAGGGAGAAGGTGGCCGCGATCAGGACCATCGCGCAGAGCAGCAGCGGAGAGGCCAGCAGCGCGTGCCAGTAGAGTCTGTGCCGGACTGCCGAGAATCCTGCGCTTTCCAGAATGGCGATGAATTTCGGCAGCTCCCAGAAGGACATGGTCTCGGGCGGCGAGAAACTGTCCTGAATGTTGTCGAGGGTGAGGGCCGTGGGCAAACGATAGATCGCTCGGACTTCGGGAATTGCGTTCTTTGTCGTGAGCACGGCGTTCTGCATCTCCCAGAAGCCGGACCGCAACATGGCCTCCTCGGCGTCGACGCGGGCTTCGAAGCGGTCCTCGCCGAGGAAGAAGAGGACGGTGAGACCCGAGAGGCTCGCGCCGTCGGCCGCAACGCCGGTGGCGTGCAGCACGAAGTGACCGGTGCTCGTCTGCTCCCGGAGCCAGAGCCCGCCGTCGGTCAGCGCAAGGAAATTGCCCTTGTCGCGCAACACGCGGTTTTCCAGGGCTTCGTATTTCGCCGTCATCACCGAGGCGACGGGGTTGAAGACCGCGATCTTGAAGATGCCGACGAGGAAGGCGATGGTCAGGGCTGGCAGCAGGAACTGCCAGACAGAGACACCGGCGGCGCGGGCCACGACCAGTTCGTTCGTCCGGGTCATGCGGGTGAAGGCCAGCATGGCACCGAACAGGGTCGCGAAAGGCAGGATGGTCTGGCCCATCTGCGGTGCTTTCAATGCCGCCATCTGCAGCATCAGGCTGAGCGTTGCGTCCTCCCTGTCGGCCCCCCGGCGCAGCAGTTCGATGGAATCGAGCAGGAATACGATGGCCATGATCGCGAGGAAAGTGCCGAGCACCCAGAGCAGGAACTGCTTTCCGAAATAGAGCGAGAGAGTTCCGGAAAGCTTCATGCCGGCGTCCCCTCGGCCGGCAGGCTGCCGGGTTTCGGGCGCCGCATCTTCTGTCGTGTCAGCAGGAGGAGGCAAAGCAGGATCGGGCCGATGGCAGAGGCATACATCATCGGCATCAGACCGAGCTCTTTCGCCGCAACGTATTTCGAACCGAGAACCGCGGCCTGGACGAGACCGACGAGGAGCACGGCGGCCACCAGCCGGCTGCTCCGTCCGCGGCGGCTGAATTCTCCGCGGAGCACGACGACGAGGCCGATCAGCGGGAGGGCGAGGCCAAGCAGCGGCGTTACCAGCCGGCTGTGGCCCTCGGCCATGTATTTGCCGAAATTCCTCGGCTGCGTGACCTGTTCAGTCGGATTCAGGAGTTCGTCGATAAAAAGTTCGTTCTGATCGCGCGTGGTCCGCTGCACGGCCTCCTGCAAGCCGCCGAGATCGACCGTGTAGCGATCGAAATAGAGGATGCTGATGCGGCCGGTTTCGTTGTTTCGAGCCTGCCGGTTGCCGTTGACCATCAGGACCTTCGGGCTGGTTTCGTCGAGGATCAGGGCTCCGCTTTCTGCCAGCAGAGTCACCGACTCGTCACTCTCGCGGTCGTCCTGGACGATGATCCCCGACAGCTCTCCGCTCGGCTGCCGTGCCCGTACGAAGACCGTCACGTCGTCTCCCATCGAATTGAAGACGCCCTCGCGCAACAGCACGTTGGTGTAATTGTGCCGGATTTGGAACTGCAGCTCCTTAAAGC
Organism: Nisaea sediminum; assembly: GCF_014904705.1. Classification (NCBI taxonomy): domain Bacteria; kingdom Pseudomonadati; phylum Pseudomonadota; class Alphaproteobacteria; order Rhodospirillales; family Thalassobaculaceae; genus Nisaea; species Nisaea sediminum. Next base: position 56,763 of record NZ_JACZCQ010000011.1, on the reverse strand, counting down.
CGCGATAGGAGACGGGGACGAGATAGAGACTGAGCAGGTAGCCGAGCAGGGTCACGCCGAGCGCCACGATCAGGGCCGGGCGGGCGAGCCCTATCGGACCGAGGCCGGATGCGGTCAGGACAACGAGCTCGCGATCGCTCGACATCCGGCTGTAGACGAACATGGTCGCCGCGAAACAGGCGATCGGCAACACAAGCGACAGCCAGGTCGGCATCAGCAGGACGGTGAAATAGATGAAGGTCGCGAGCGGCAGTCCGCGGTTCACGATCATGTCGATGAAGCGCAGGGACTGGCTCAGCCAGATGACGCAGGTCAGCGACACTACCACGATGATCATCGCGGCCAAAATCTGGCGAATGACGTAGCGGTCGATCCTCATGGTCCCGTTCGACTGGATTGTTCCGTTTGGCCGGAGCCGCTCCGGCGGGTCCTTGCACAACCCGCGTTTAAAGGCGCATGATAGCGATGTTTCAAGTGTTTCCAATCACCAACTTATTCAGGATGTGAAGCAGCACAGGCTTGTTCCCAAGCATGCAAGGTTTCGCGGCGACATTGTGATTGCGGCGACCTTATGCCCCGGTCGGAGACCGGAGGGCACTGTTCGGGACGCTGACCTGGCCGGGAGAGAATCGGAATGAAGATCGGGTTTCAGAAACTGGCACTGCCGAAAAAGGGCGCCGTCGTCGTCGGAGTGATGGACGGCGGAAAGCTCCTGCCGCTCGGCGCGGAGCTCGACGAGCAGCTCGGCGGGCTTCTGTCCCGCGCGATGAAGGCCAACAAATTCACCGGCAAGGCGAAGCAGACCCTTTCCGTCTTCGGAGAGAACGGTACTGTTCTGCTGTACGGTCTCGGCGACGGAACCGACATCGACGAGCTCTGGTGCGAAAATGCCGGCGGCGCCATCGTCGGGGCGATTCTTTCCGCCGGCGACAAGGAAGTGTCGGTGCTGTTCGAGCCGCACACCGCGGACGGCAAAGCCGACGACAAGGCTGCGGACCGTGCCGCCCGCCTCGCTTTCGGCGGCCTGCTGCGGACCTACAGGTTCGACAAGTACAAGACCAAGCTGAAGAAGGAAGACAAGCCGGTCCTGCAGAAGCTGACGGTGCTGACCAATCAGGCCGCCGAGGCGAAAAAAGCAGCCGAAGCGCTTGAAGCGATCGCCGAAGGTGTGTTCCTCGCCCGCGATCTCGTCAGCGAGCCGCCGAACGTCCTCTATCCGGTCTCCTACGCCAAGCGCTGCGAGGAACTGAAGGAGCTCGGCGTCAAGGTCGAGGTCCTGGACGAAAAGCAGATGAGCAAGCTCGGCATGGGTGCGCTGCTCGGCGTCGGTCAGGGCTCCGAACGCGAAAGTCGTCTCGTGATCATGCGCTGGGACGGCGGTCCGAAGAAGCAGCAGCCGATCGCGTTTGTCGGCAAGGGCGTCTGCTTCGATACTGGCGGCATCTCGCTGAAACCGGCCGGCGGCATGGAAGACATGAAGTGGGACATGGGCGGCTCGGCCACCGTTGTCGGCCTGATGAAGGCGCTTGCCGGCCGCAAGGCGAAGGCGAACGTGATCGGCGTCGTAGGCCTGGTCGAGAACATGCCGGACGGCAACGCCCAGCGTCCGGGCGACGTGGTGACCTCCATGTCCGGCCAGACCATCGAGATCATCAATACCGACGCCGAAGGCCGTCTCGTGCTGGCCGACGCGCTCTGGTACACGCAGGACCGCTTCAAGCCGCAGTTCATGCTGGATCTCGCCACGCTGACCGGCGCGATGATGGTCGCGCTCGGCCAGGTCAATTGCGGCTATTTCTCGAACAATGACGATCTGGTCTCGAAGCTCGAGGCGGCCGCGAAGGCGTCGGGCGAGAAGATCTGGCGGATGCCGCTCGGCGAGGAATACAACAAGATGATGGACAGCGACATCGCCGACGTGAAGAACGCCGGCGCGCGCTGGGGCGGCAGCATCACCGCCGCCTGTTTCCTCGAGCGTTTCGTCAATGATATGCCCTGGGTTCACATGGATATAGCGGGCATGGCCTGGTCCTCGAAAGATGCCCCGACGGTGCCGAAAGGCGGCACTGGCTGGGGCGTCCGTCTCCTGGACGAGATGGTGCGGGCGAACTACGAGGCCTGACGGCTTCGACACTCCTCTGATGACGGACATCAACTTCTACCATTTGACCGCGCGCCCCCTTGAATGGGCTCTGCCGAAGCTGCTCGAAAAGTCGCTTCAGGCAGAGGCGCGTGTGGTCGTGATGGCGTCGAGCGAGGAGAGGGTCGCCGATCTGAACGCCCATCTCTGGTCCTACGATCCGGACAGCTGGCTGCCGCACGGCAGCGAGAAGGACGGCCATGCCGAGGACCAGCCGGTCTGGCTCACCGTCGAGGACGAAAATCCGAACGGCGCCAGGTTCCTCTTCCTGACGGACGGTGCGACCTCGGGCCATATCGGCGATTTCGAGCGCGTGTTCGAGCTGTTCGACGGCCGGAACAACGAAGCGGTCGCGGCGGCGCGGGCCCGATGGAAGAACTACAAGGATTCCGGCCACACGCTTGCCTACTGGCGGCAGACGGATGCCGGTGGATGGGAAAAGGCCGGCTGACCGCCGGCGGGAACGACAACCAGAAACCCCTGGAGCAACAGGTGAAATACAATTTCGATCAGGAAATCCGGCGGACCGGTACCCATTCCGTCAAGTGGCAGATCTACTGGCGCGGCGACAAGCGCGAGCTCTGGGAGGGCACCGACCCCTCCCTCGGGGACGACCGCACCTTGCCGATGTGGGTTGCCGACATGGACTTCCAGGTTGCCCAGCCGATCCTCGATGCCATGCGCAAGCGTATCGATCATCCGATCTTCGGCTATGTCGTTCGCACCCCGGATTACAACGAGGCGGTGACCGGCTGGATGGAGCGCCGGCACGGCTGGAAGATCGACCCCGACTGGATCGTCAACACACCGGGCGTCGTGCCGGCCCTGAACCTGCTGGTCCGCGCGCTCAGCGAACCGGGTGACAAGGTGCTGATCCAACGCCCGGTCTATTATCCCTTCACATATGCGATCGAGAATAACGGCCGCGAAGTCGTCTCCAACTCACTGATGATGGAGAACGGCGTCTACCGCATGGATTTCGCCGATCTGGAGGCGAAGGCGGCAGATCCGAAAACGAAGCTGCTGATCCTCTGCAGCCCGCACAATCCGGTCGGCAGGGTCTGGACGGAAGAGGAACTGCGGCGTCTCGGCGAGATCTGCAACAAGCATGGCGTCGTCGTCATCGCCGACGAGATTCATGGCGACCTGATGCTGAACGGTTCGACATTCGTCCCGTACGGCAAGCTCGGCCGCGAGTTCATGGACAATTCGATTGTCTGCACCGCGCCGTCCAAGACCTTCAACCTCGCCGGCCTGCATACCTCCAACATGATCGTCTCGAACGAGGCGCACCGCAAAGCGCTGGTGAAGGAGATCGGGGCCTCGGGTATCGGCGGCATGAATACCTTCGGCCTGGAGGCGACCAAGGCCGCCTACAACGAGGGCGAGGAATGGCTTTCCCAGGTGCTCGATTACCTGAGCGGGAACGCGAACTTTCTGGAAAGCTTCGTCGCCGAGCGCATTCCGGAGATCAAGGTGATCCACCCGGAAGGCACCTATCTGGTCTGGCTCGACTGCCGTGGCCTCGGGCTCGACAAGCTCGAGCTGGAAGCAATGATGCACGAGGAAGTGAAGGTCCTCTTCGACGAGGGCTATGTCTTCGGGTCCGAAGGCGAGGGCTTCGAGCGCATCAACATCGCCTGCCCGCGTTCGATCCTCACCGAAGCGCTGGAGCGTATCGAGCGCGCGGTCGCGAAACGCCGCAAATAATCTGCATTTCCGGGGCAAGGCGCGCCATCGCCCGGCTTGCCCCGTTCCGTCGCGCCCGCTATAAGGCGCGCGCCGGGCGCCTTTGCGCCCGTTTAGCTTATTCAATCGCATCTCGCGGGCGGCTCCGGCCTCCCGGCGGAACCAGAAGAGAGACACGATGGCCATTCAGCGCACTTTCTCCATCATCAAGCCGGACGCCACCGAGCGGAACCTGACCGGCGGCGTGAACAAAATGATCGAAGAAGCCGGCCTGCGCATCGTCGCGCAGAAGCGGATCCAGATGACCCAGGCCCAGGCCGAGACCTTCTACGCCGTGCACAGCGCGCGTCCGTTCTTCGGCGAGCTGGTCGAATTCATGACCTCCGGTCCGGTCGTCGTGCAGGTTCTCGAAGGCGAGAACGCGATTGCCAAGTATCGTGAGGTGATGGGCGCGACCAACCCGGCGGAAGCCGCCGAGGGCACCATCCGCAAGGCCTATGCGAAGTCCATCGGCGAGAACACCGTGCACGGTTCCGATGCCGCGGAAACGGCCGCGGTCGAGATCGCCCAGTTCTTCAGCGGCAACGAAATCGTCGGCTGATCCTGATATCGGGCAAACGAAAAGGGCCGGTCAGTTCGACCGGCCCTTTTTGCTTCGTCAGGAAGGTTCCTCAGACGAGGAAGGCCGCCATCAGGATCAGCAGAATGACGACGCTGACGGTCGACCATTTCAGCAGGGTGATGAAACCTGCGTAATTCTGCTTGTGTTCGACGTAGTCGCCATCGGACTGCGCGTTGCTTCCAGCCATGTTACCTCCGCTAGGATACCGGCCGGGCACGTGGCCCGGTTCGATTGTTCAGAAATTTGTATAAATCACCGCGCCGTGAGCGCCAAGGCCCTATCTTGTGGCCTCGGGTGCCGGATTGAGCAGTGATGTGTCCGGATGTGTGGCACTGTCGAGCAGCACCCGTTCGCCTTCGATGCGGATCCGGCCTTCCGCGATCCAACGCAGGCTGGCCGGATAGATCCGGTGCTCCTGCTCCAGAATGCGCGCCGCAAGGCTCTCGGCGCTGTCGTCCTGATGGATCGGCACCACCGCCTGCTGGATGATCGGTCCGACATCCATTTCCGGGGTCACGAAATGCACGGTGCAGCCGGAGAAGCGCGCGCCGGCATCGATCGCCCGCTGCTGCACGTTCAGGCCCTTGAAGGAGGGCAGCAGGGAGGGGTGGATATTGATCATCCGCCGGGACCAGTGCTCGACGAACCCGGTCGTCAGCAGGCGCATGAAGCCGGCGAGGCAGATGAACTCTACCCCGGCGGCATCAAGCGCGCGCTGCATTTCCGCGTCGAAGCTCTCCCGGTCGGGATAGGCCTTGTGATCGACGGTCACCGCCTCGATGCCGGCCTTCTTCGCCCGGTCGAGCGCCTTCACCCCCGGCCGGTTGGAGATCACCGTGACGATCTCCGCCGGATGGTCCGGGGCGGCGCAGGAATCGATCAACGCCTGCAGGTTGCTGCCGCTGCCGGATACGAGAACGCCGACCCTGAGCCTGGCCTTGCTCACGCGGGCCAGGTTCCCAGTCCGGTGATCGCAACGGGCGGCGTCCCTTCCGCCCGCTCGACCAGTTGCCCGATGCGGTAGACGGTCTCTCCGGAGGAGGTCAGGGCCTCTGTCACCGCTTCGACCTTGTCCGGCGAAACGGTGATGGTCATGCCGATCCCGCAATTGAAGGTCCGGGCGAGCTCCGCGGCGGGGACGCCGCCGGTCTCGGCCAGCCAGCGGAAGACCGGCGGCAGTTCCCAGGCCGTCACGTCGATCTCGGCCGCGATGGTCTCGGCATAGGAGCGCGGCGGGTTTTCAAGCAGACCGCCGCCGGTGATATGGGCGAATCCCGTGACACCACCGGCCTTGAGGGCCGCGAGGCAGGATTTCACATAGATCCGTGTCGGCGTCAGCAGCGCTTCGCCGAGCGAGCGCGTCCTGTCGAAGGGCGCCGGGTCCGACCATGCAAGGCCGGAGCGATCGACGATGCGGCGCACCAGAGAGAAGCCGTTCGAATGAACGCCGGAGGAGGCGAGGCCGAGCATGATGTCGCCCGCTTCCGCGCGCGGCTCCAGGATCAGGTTCTCGCGTTCGGCGGCGCCGACGGCGAATCCGGCGAGATCGAAATCGCCGTCCTCATACATGCCGGGCATCTCGGCGGTCTCGCCGCCGATCAGCGCGCAGCCGGACTCGCGGCAGCCTTCGGCGATGCCGGCGACCACGGCACGCGCGGCTTCCACATCGAGTTTGCCGGTGGCGTAGTAATCGAGGAAGAACAGCGGCTCTGCGCCCTGTACGACCAGATCGTTCACGCACATGGCGACGAGGTCGATTCCGACGCCGGAATGGATCCCGGTATCGATGGCGAGACGCAGTTTCGTTCCGACCCCGTCGGTCGCGGCGACGAAGACCGGGTCCTTGAAGCCGGCGGCTTTCGGATCGAACACGCCGCCGAATCCGCCGATGGAACCGTCCGCGCCGGGCCGTCGCGTGGATTTGGTCAGCGGTTTTATGAAGTCGATGAGCCGGTCCGCCGCATCGATATCGACGCCCGCGTCCTTGTAGGTCAGGGGGCGGTTGGATCTGTCGAGGCCTGTTATGGTCTCCTCCTCAGCCATCCGGTATAAGACTCGGGCAGTGCCGGGTGCCATTTTTCTGCCCGGGTGAGGGTTTATGACGGGGGCGCTTGGACCGCAAGCGGATTTGGCTGCAGGCCAGAGAGTTCAGGGATGTTTGAGCTGATCACGAATATGCACTGGCGCCGGCTTCCGGCGGGGACGGGCGGGGCCGCGCGGCGATGTATCGGCATGCTGGCGTTGGCAGCGCTTCTGGTGAGCGGCGCCGTGTCCGGAGCACGGGCGCAGTCGGACGAGGACAGGGTGTTCGAAGTGCGCGCTGTCGCCGTCGACGTCCAGGCCGCGACCGCCGCCGACGCCCAGGCGAAGGCGATCGTTCAGGGCCGCCGGGACGCCTGGCGGCGGCTTTTGGATCGCCTCGTTCCGAAAAGCAATGCGGCCCAGATTCCGGCCCTGTCGGACGAGGAGCTTGTCGGACTCACGGTGGGCTATGAGGTCGCGCGGGAGCGCACGTCGGACGTGCGCTATCTCGGATCGCTCAATTTCCGCTTCAATCCGCTCGCCGTGCGGCAGTTTTTCAACGCGCGGGGCATTGCCTATGCGGAGGTCGCCTCGCGTCCTGTATTGATCCTTCCGGTCTATAACGACGGCCGCAAGCCGCTGCTCTGGGAAGAGGAAAGCCCCTGGCTCGCCGCCTGGCTCGAACGGGGTGCGGGAGACGGTCTGGTGCCGATCACCGTCCCCTACGGCGATCTCGCCGACATCAGGGACATTTCGGCGGTGCAGGCGGTTCTCGTCGACCGGGAAGCAATCCAGACCATCGGGGCACGCTACGGTGCTGCGCAGGCCGTGATCGCCAATGCGAGGACCGTGACCACCGATGCCGGCACGCAGGCGGTGGAGCTTAATCTGATCTATGTCGGCGGCGTCGCCGACGGGCAGTCGCTGATCCGCACCGTGGCGCCGGACGCGGGTGCGGCCGGCTCGGATCTTCTTGCGGCCGCCGCGAAGGCTGCCGCGTCGGAAATTCAGGAAGCCTGGAAAACCGAGAACCTCATCAGTCCGGGGCTCGAGACACGGGTGACGGTGCTGGTTCCGGTGCCGTCTTTCGACTACTGGCTGGAGGTCCGCAAGGGACTGGACGGCGTCTCCTCGATCTCGCGTCGGGAGATGCTCCGGATATCCCGCACGGAAGCCCTGATCGACGTCTGGATCAATGGCGACGCGGACCAGCTTGCTCTTGCCCTGAAACAGAGAGGCCTCGTGCTCGAGGAAATGGGCGGTAATTGGATTCTCTACAAGGAAGGCACGGAGTTGCCGGAAAGATACCGCCCGGCGCCGCAACTGCAGCCGGTTCTGCCGCCGTCCCCCGAGCCGGCGCCCGCTCCGGCGCAGCCGCTCATTCTCCCGCCTCTGGTGCAGTGATGCCGTGTCACACGCCTGGTTGTTCCCCCAGCCGCATCGGAACGCGTCATGACCCAGCGTGAACGGCTCACCTTCTGGGCCGGCTTGCTCGCCGCTTTTCTGCTGGCGATTTACTTTCTGAAGAGCGTGCTGGTGCCGTTCGCGGCCGGTATGGCGATCGCATATTTTCTGGATCCTCTGGTGGACCGATGCGAGCGGCTGAAGATGTCGCGGACGGCCGGTACCGCCGTCGTCCTGCTTGGCTTCTTTTTCGCCGGGACCGGACTGCTGCTTCTGCTGATCCCGCTGATCCAGGCACAGGCGATGCAACTCGCGAAGACCCTTCCGAACTATATCGAGCGGCTCTCCGTCACGACGGAGCCGCTGCTCAATATGGCGCGAGCCTGGCTCGGCAATGGCGGGGCCGATAGCCTCGATCTGCCCGCGATCGCGGCCCAGGCGGGGAAGTGGATGCTCACGGTCGCCGGGCAGGTGCTCAGCGGCGGCGCCGCGGTCGCCAATCTGCTGTCGCTTCTGGTGATCACCCCGATCGTCGCGTTCTATCTGCTCCGGGACTGGGATCACATCGTGGCAGCGGTCGACGGCTGGCTGCCGCGGGCGCAGGCGGGAACGATCCGGGAGCAGGCAAGCATCATCGACCGGACGCTGGCCTCCTTTGTGCGGGGGCAGGGATCGGTTTGCCTGATCCTCGGTGGCTTCTATGCGGTCGGCCTGACGGTTGCGGGGCTCGATTTCGGCGTGATCATCGGTCTCTTCGCCGGACTGATCTCCTTCGTTCCGTTCGTCGGATCGATTTTCGGCGGGCTTTTGAGCATCGGCCTCGCGGCCCTGCAGTTCGACAGTCTGACACCGGTTGCCATCGTCGCGGGCGTCTTCGTTTTGGGGCAGGCGATCGAGGGCAATTTCCTCACCCCCAACCTCGTCGGCGACGCCGTCGGCCTCCACCCCGTCTGGGTGATGTTCGCTCTGCTTGCTGGCGGTGCGCTCTTCGGCTTCCTCGGCGTGCTGATCGCGGTGCCAGTTGCGGCGGTCATCGGGGTACTGACCCGGTTTGCGCTCTCTAGATATCTCGCCAGTCCACTCCATCTACATGGCATACCGCCGGCGGACGATGATGCCGGCAAAGACGGACACTGAGCGGGTCAACAAGACAGCATGACGGACCGGAACAATAGATCGCTCCTCGCGGGCAGTGAGGGCGGGCAGCTGCCACTGACGCTTGAGCACCGCCCTGCCTACGATAGGGGGGAGTATCTCGTCTCGAGCTGCAACGAGGCGGCGACGGCCTGGATCGATTCCTGGCCGGCCTGGCCCGACGCCACCTGGGGATTGAACGTCTACGGCCCGGAAGCCTGCGGAAAATCGCACCTGGCGGAAGTCTGGGCGCGCAAGGCGGAAGCGGTGATGCTACGGCCGTCCGATCTCGATGTCGGCGTTCTGCCGGCACTGCTGGGCGACAACCGCTATGCCGTGCTCGACAATGTGGACGAGAGCCTGCCCGGTGTGCCGGCATTCCATCTCTACAACATGCTCGTCGAGCGTCGCGGGGCCCTGCTCGTGCTCTCCCGCACGCCGGTTTCCCGAATGGCGCTGACGCCACCCGACGTGAAGTCGCGGTTCGCGGCGCTGCCGGCGGTCGCGATCAGCGATCCGGACGATGCGCTCATCACCGGCGTGATGGACAAACTCTTTCGTGACAGGCAATTGTTCGTTGCTGAAGAGGTTCTGGCCTTTTTGGTCGGGCGCATGGAACGATCATTTCTTGAGGCGCAGGCGATGGTGGAAGCCATCGACGCCATGTCGCTTGCCGAAGGACGCCGGATCACGCTGCCGCTCGCGCGCCGGGTTCTGGAGGCTCGGGGAGCGCGCTAGCGCCCGACGGAAACAAGAAAAACACTCAAAACGGAGCACTATCCATGGATCTGGGAATCAAAGGGAAGAAAGCGCTCGTCTGCGCGTCGAGCAAAGGTCTCGGCAAGGCGTCGGCGATGGCGCTGGCTGAGAACGGGGTCGACCTCACCATCTGTTCGCGCACGCCGGAAGCGATCGAGGCCGCGGCCGACGAGATCCGTTCGGCGACCGGCGTCACCGTGCATGCTGTGGCCTGCGACATCACCACGCCGGAAGGCCGCGAGAAGGCGCTGGCGCCGTTCAACGCGCAGCTCGACATCCTGGTGAACAATGCGGGTGGCCCGCCGCCGGGCAATTTCCGAGACTGGACCCGCGACGACTGGATCAAGGCCGTCGATGCCAACATGCTGACCGCGATCGAGCTGATCAAGGCGACGGTCGACGGCATGATCGAGCGCAAGTTCGGCCGCATCGTGAACATCACCTCCGGCGCCGTGAAGTCGCCGATCGCGATCCTCGGTCTCTCCAACGGTGCCCGCGCTGGCCTGACCGGCTTCTGTGCCGGGATCGCCCGCGAGGTGGCGAAGGACGGCGTGACGATCAACGGCCTGCTGCCGGGTCCGTTCGATACCGACCGGCTGCGCGGCAACATGAAGCTGCAGGCCCAGAAGGCCGGGGTCGATTTCGAGACCTACTACGCCAAGGAAGCCGCGGCGCACACCGCCGGTCGCTTCGGTACGCCGGACGAGTTCGGCCAGACCTGCGCCTTCCTCTGCAGCGCCCATGCCGGCTACATCAACGGCCAGAACCTGCTGATGGACGGCGGCGCCTTCCGCAGCACGCTCTGGGAGCGGGACGGTTTTCCCGGGAGGAAGGGGAAACCCGCCACCGAACTGCAACATGACGCGACTAGTTTCCGGCCCGGGATATTCCATATCCCGGGCCGACCTGTGTTAAGACAGCATTGAGCGCTGCTTGCGCTGTCAGGTCCCGCGAGGCAGTGAAGACCAGGAGGCGATTTCGTGAGCGAGAGTCAGCCGGAAAACATTGTGCATGTCGATGCCGCGTCGCCCGAGCGCTTCTTCAATCGGGAACTCTCGTGGCTGAGCTTCAATCACCGTGTGCTGGAGGAGGCCGACAACCCGGCCCACCCGCTGCTCGAGCGCCTGCGCTTCGTCTCGATCTCCGCATCGAACCTAGACGAGTTCTATACGGTCCGCGTGGCCGGGCTGAAAGGCATGGTGAATGCCGGTGTCGCGACCACGAGCGCCGACGGGCTGTCGCCGGGCAACCAGCTGATCGCAATTGCCGAGAAGGCCGCCGAACTCATCGCCGTGCAGCAGCAGTACCTGAGCAAGCTGCTGGGCGAATTGCGGCAGGCGGGCTTTCACCTGATTGGCGCCGACGATCTGACGGCAGCCGATACCAAATGGCTCGATACGCATTTCATCGATCACATCTTTCCGCTGCTGACGCCGCTCGCCATCGACCCGGCGCACCCGTTTCCGTTCCTGCCGAACGGTGGTGTCTGTCTCGCCATGCAGCTGACCAACCCGACGAACGGGATCGACATGGAGGCGCTGCTGCCTCTGCCGGCCCAGGTCGGGCGCTTCGTGCGGCTTCCGGGAGACGATATCCGCTTCATCGCGATCGAGCAGGTGATCATCAAATACACCGATCAGCTGTTCCCGAACTTCGAGGTCTCCGGTCACGGCATTTTCCGCGTGCTGCGCGACAGCGAGATGGAAATCGACGAAGAAGCGGAAGACTTGGTCCTGTCCTTCGAATCCGCCCTGAAGCGGCGCCGGCGGGGCAATGTCATCCGGCTCTCCATGAACCGGGATATGCCTGATTTCCTGCGTGACTTCGTCATCGAAGAAATGAAGGTCGCGCCGGAGGATCTCTTCACGCTGGACGAGATGGTCGGTTTGGCCGATCTCTCCCAGCTCATCGTCGGCGAACGGCCGGACCTGCTCTGGATGCCGTTCAATCCGCGTTTCCCGGAACGGATCCGCGATTTCGGCGGCGATTGCCTGGCCGCGATCCGCGCCAAGGACATCGTTGTCCATCATCCCTACGAGAGTTTCGACGTGGTGGTGCAGTTCCTGCGTCAGGCGGCGGCCGATCCGGCGGTGGTCTCGATCAAGCAGACCCTCTACCGCACCTCTAAGGGCAGCCCGATCGTCAACGCGCTGATCGAGGCGGCGGAATCCGGCAAGACCGTGACCGCGATGGTCGAGCTGAAGGCCCGGTTCGACGAGGAGGCGAATATCCGCCTCGCGCGCGATCTGGAGCGGGCCGGCGTTCAGGTGGTCTACGGTTTCGTCGATCTCAAGACTCACGCGAAGATTTCGCTGGTGGTGCGCCGCGAGGGGAACGGGCTCCGCAACTACGTCCATTTCGGGACCGGCAACTACCATCCGATCACGGCGAAGATCTACACAGACCTCTCTTTCTTTACCTGCGATCCGGTGCTCTGCCGCGATGCCGCGCGCATGTTCAATTACATGACCGGCTACGCGACGCCGCAGCAAATGGACAAGCTGGCGCTCTCGCCGCTGACCATGCGTCAGAAGCTGCACGACCTGATCGAAGCGGAGATCGGTTTCGCGCGGGAAGGCAAGCCGGCCGCGATCTGGGGCAAGATGAACTCGCTGGTCGATCCGGACATGATCGACATGCTCTACAAGGCCTCCAGTGCCGGGGTGAAGATCGATTTGGTCATCCGCGGTATCTGCTGCCTCAGGCCGGGACTGCCGGGGTTGTCGGAGAACATTCAGGTCCGCAGCATCGTCGGTCGCTTCCTTGAGCATTCCCGGATTTTCTGCTTTGGCAACGGACGGAAGCTTCCCTCGGATCAGGCGAAAGTGTACATCTCCTCCGCCGACTGGATGCCCCGCAACCTGGACCGGCGGGTCGAACATTTCGTCCCGATCGAGAACCGGACGGTGCACCGGCAGGTGCTCGACCAGATCATGGTCGCGAACCTGAAGGACGAGACGAATTCCTGGATCGCGCAGCCGGACGGGCGCTATGTCCGGGTGGCGGCGGATGCGGGCGCCTTTTCGGCACATAACTACTTCATGACCAACCCGAGCCTGTCCGGCCGCGGCAGCGCTCTGAAGCGGTCAAACGAGATGCCCAAGAAGCTGAGCGGCGCGGAATAACGTTTGTCTGAGACATTCTCTCCAGAGTGGAAGGCCGGGATCCATGTCGATCATCCCGGGCTCGTCGGCGTTCTCGATATCGGATCGAACTCGGTCCGGCTCGTGGTTTTCGAGGCGGACGGGCGCATGCCGATCCCGCTCTTCAACGAGAAGGCCCTTTGCGGTCTAGGAGCGGGCCTGCAGGAAACGGGACATCTGTCGGAACCGGGTGTCCGCTCGGCAATGGAGAACCTCGAGCGCTACTTCACGATCGCCCGCGGCATGGGCGTCGAGGACATGAGCGTGCTCGCCACCGCTGCCGTCCGGGACGCGGCAAATGGGGACGAGTTCGTCTCCAGCATCGAGGAACAGTTCGGGCATCGGGTGACCGTCCTCTCCGGCGACGAGGAGGCGCGGTTGTCCGCACTCGGCGTCATCAGCGCCTTTCCGCAGGCGGATGGCGTTGTCGGGGATCTTGGCGGCGGCAGCCTCGAGCTCGTGGATGTGCAGAACGGGCAGGCGCGCCGCTTCGAAACGACCCCGCTTGGCCCGCTCCGGCTCGGCGATCTGACGGCGCAGTCGCAGGATGCTATGACCGCGAGGATCGACCAGATCCTAAGCGGCGTTGACTGGCTGGGCGCTCTCGACGGCCGTGACCTCTATGCCGTCGGCGGCGCCTGGCGCAGCCTGGCACGGGCCCATATGGAGCTCACCGACTATCCGCTGGAAGTGATCCACAATTACGCGATCGGCGCTGGCGAGGCCTCCAGGTTTCTCGAGGAAATCACCAGGATGGGCCGCAAGGACATGCGCGCGCTGAACGCGATCTCGAAGCGGCGCGTCGACAAGCTGCCGATCACGGCGCTGGTGCTGAAGCGGCTCATCGAGCTCGGACGCGCCCGGCAGGTCGTCTTCTCCTCGTTCGGTCTGCGCGAGGGCTGTCTCTACGATCGCCTGCCGCAGGGCGAGCAGGCGCGGGACCCGCTGATCGAGAGCTGCATGGACATCGCCTACAAGAGCAGCCGTTTCAGCCCGCATCCCGACGTGCTCGAGCGCTGGATCTCACCGTTTTTCGAGAATGTGCCCGCCAGCGAACAGCGGCTGATCCGCGCCGCCTGCGCGCTGAGCGATTTCGCCTGGGGCGAGCATCCGAGCTATCGAGGCGAGCATGCCTTCAACCGGGTGCTGCGTCTGCCGGTGGTCGGCCTGAACCATGCCGACCGGGTGTTCCTCGCCTGTGCCATTCTCTCCCGCTATACCGGCACCCTTGAGGAGGAGGGCACCTTGCGGGTGCGCAAGCTGCTCTCGCTGCGCCGGCGAGATCTCGCGCTCAATGTCGGACTCGCCCTGCGTCTGGCGCTCACCCTCTCGGGTGGCGCGACCGAACTGCTGGAAAGCGCTAGGCTGGAGCGCGAGCGGGACATGGTCGGCGAACGCGGCTTTGTCATCAGCATGCACGGCCACCAGGGCGGGCTCGCGGGCGACGTGGTCACGCGCCGGATCACCGCCCTCGCCGAAGCGCTCGGACAGGAGATCCGGATCGAGCATTGACGGGAGGGACGGTGTCTTTCCCTAGAGCCGCATCAGCTTGATTTTGCTGTCTTCGGCGGTCAGGCCGATCCGCCCATGCTTGAGGCTGATCGCGTCTCCACCGAAGATCTCGCGGCGCCAGCCTTTCAGGGCCGGCACGTCGGCATCGTCGTCGAGCGCGATCGCCTCGATGTCGGACGCGTTGGCGATCAGCCGCGCCGCCACCTTTTCCTCGTCCGAACGGATCTTCAGAAGAACTTTCAGAAGCTCTACGATCGGACCGGGAGCTTCCCGTTTGTCTTCCTTTTCGGGAAGGGTGGGGCACTCGGCCGTTGGCGTGGCGAGACCCTTCTCGACCACCTTGATGATTTCCTTGCCAAGGCGGCCGTTCGCGGTCTGGGCATTGAAGGTCCGGGTGCGCGCGAGCTCTTCAGGTGTGGTCGGGGCGTGGGCCGCGAGATCCATCAGGACATCGTCCCGCAGGATGCGGTTGCGCGGCACGTCGCGCTGGCGCGCCTCGCGCTCACGGAACGCGGCGACCTGTTGCAGCACGGCGAGGAATTTTGGCTTGCCGCTGCGGACCTTGAGGCGCTGCCAGACGGTCTCGGGATCCGGATCGTAGAGTTCCGGATCGGCCATCTTCGCGACCTCGTCCTCGATCCAGTCCTGCCGTCCGGTGCTTTCGATCTTCTGCACCAGCTTGCGGTAAACCTTGCGCAGATGCGTGACGTCGGCGAGGGCGTAGCCGAGCTGTTTCTCGCTCAGCGGCCGGTGCGACCAGTCGGCGAAGCGGGAACTTTTGTCGAGCCTGGTGCCGGTCAGGCTCTGCACCAGCTTGTCGTAGGAGACCTGGTCGCCGAAACCGCAGACCATGGCGGCAATCTGGGTATCGAAGACCGGCGCCGGAAGTTCGCCGCAGAGATGGTAGAAGATCTCTAGATCCTGGCGCGCCGCGTGGAACACTTTCAGGACGTTCCGGTTCTTCAGCAACTCGATCAGCGGAGCGAGATCGATCCCATCGGCGAGCGTATCGACCGCGACCGCCTTCTCGTCATTGCCGAGTTGAACCAGGCAGAGCTGCGGGTAATAGGTTTTCTCGCGCATGAACTCCGTATCGATGGTCACGAAGTCCTCGGAAGCGAACTCGGCGCAGACCGCGGCGAGCGCGTCGGTGTCGGAAATGATTGTCATGCCGGTTCTCATACACGGAAAAGCGGCCGAGCGGAATGCCGCGAACGGCACAAAACTGTCCCCTGATTTCAATGTCCTAAGTCTTCATGAGGGGCGCGGTAAAGAAACGGTTAACAACATGCCTTGCCAACAGTTCTGAAACAGCTACAATAAAGTCGAATAATGCGTTGATTCTTGCGGGGGAATCACGATGAAAAGAGGCCTGATTATCGCGGCCCTTCCTCTTGTGCTCGGGGGATGTCTACCGATATTGCCGCCGGCGATCCAGCTGGCGACGACCGGATTGTCCGGCATCGCCTTCCTGGCGACGGGCAAAAGCACCACCGACCATCTGATTTCTGCGGCCGTCGACGAAGATTGCTCGATGTTGCGGGTCGCCTTCGGCGACAAGCCCTGCCAGGAATACACCAGCGACCACCAGAAACCCCTGACCGAGATCGTGGCCTATTACCCCGGCGACGCGGACGACTGGATCGACAGGGCGTCTATCCCGAAAGGGGAGGTGAGTGGTAGCACGATGCTGGCCATGAGCACCGTCGGAGATCCGGACGTCAGGGGGCGCAACCGCTGGCCCGGCACGCAGGAAACCGACACTCTTCTTGTCGAGGCTCCCGTCGAAAATACAAGCGCGTCCGGGACTTTGAACGAGATCGATGCCGGCGTGACCGCAATCAAGGATCTGACTGTCACCGGGTTCGTGCCCGCCACAGCTTCTCTCGAACCGCAACCGCTCAAGCTGAAGAGCGTACCGGCAACGCCCGGACTTCTGGCGCTTCCGGTATCCTCGGACGTGAGCTGGAGGGTTAAGCCAGAGGCTCCCGCGCTCTCGGCCCGGCAGGCTCCGGAGCCGGTGCCGGTCGAGGCTGCCGATCGGACGTCCATGACGGTTCTGCCGGTGCTGCGCCCGGCTCGCGCGGTTCCGGGCAAGCAGACCTCGAAAACGCTTGATCTTTCCGAGACCTTTACCGAGTCCGGTCTGGCCGGGACGGATGGGTTTGCCCGAGAACAGGCAGGGGTGACATTGCTTCAGGACAGTTTCGCATCGGGCCAGGGAGCCGCGACGACGCAGCCGGTGATCATGTCGGTACGCCTGAAAGGCAGCCTGTTGCACCGTTTCGCGGGAGGAGCATTCTCCCGTTACGACGCGGTGGCCGCGACCTCCGGTTTCGAGCCCATGGTCCGCCGGACGAACTGACCGTCCTTTTTCCGCAGTTCCCGTTTTACGGTTGAGCCGCCGCGCCGCGGGCGGCTCAATGCACGCTGGCTTTCGAGAACAAGTGAATCACCGTGACGCCGCCCACGATCATCGCGAGACCGATGATTGCCGGCACGTCCGGCACCTGCCGGTAGATGAAAATGCTGGCCACCGAGACCAGTACGACGCCGAGCCCCGACCAGATGCCGTAGACGATCCCGACCGGCATTTCCTTCAGGCAGAAACTGAGCAGAACGAACGCGGCGGAGTAACCGAACAGGACCAGTATTGAGGGAACGAGGGTCGTGAAGCCGTTCGTTGCCTTCAGGGCCAGGGTACCGATGACTTCCGCGACGATCGCGAGCCCCAGATAGAGATAAGCCATCCGGCTCACTCCCGTCAGGATTGGAGATAAGCGGCGGGTTCCGCCGCGGGGCCGACCCTAGGCCTTTCGGCCGGAACGGGCAACCGCGGGCGATGCCGCAGCCCGGGCGTGAGCGCGCGCGCAAAGAAAAAGAGGGAGCCGATTTCTCAGCTCCCTCAAGGTTTTGCTCTAGGTGCTTGCCGACAGAGGAGGCAAATGCCCGTATCGACAAGTAGATTGCACGCCAGGGACGATCACAGCTCAGCGAATAGGCTGTTCTGCTTCCGCGCGTACATTGCGCGGTCGACCCTGTCGAGCAATTCGGTTTCGGTGTCGTCCGGCCCGTAGGCGTCGTGGCCGACACTTGCATGAAGATGGATCAGGGATCCGTGCCACTGCAGGACCCGGGTGTTCAGTTCGCGGTCGAGCGCCCGGATACGGGCGGCGGCGTCATCTTCGTCCGCACCGGACATGATGACGGCGAATTCGTCTCCGCCAAGCCGCGCCACGCTGTCGGTTTCGCGGGTCCGCGATTGCAGGATGCGGGCAACCGTGACCAGCAGCGCATCTCCGGCCGCGTGACCGTAGGTGTCGTTCACGACCTTGAACTTGTCGAGATCGATCATGAGGAGCGTCCCGGCGATCCCCTGGCGTTTGCAGGCCGCAAGGGCCGTCTGGAGACGATCGGCGAAACCGCGGCGGTTCAGCAGGCCGGTGAGTTCGTCGGTGACGGACAGGCTCTCGAGATAGGCGATCCGCTTTTCTTGGCGGGCGATCCGGTTTTCGGCTTCCGTCATCGCGATCATGGCGAGGCGCAGCGCGATCTCGGTATCGTCCAGACCTTCGTCCTTCACGATTTCCGAGGCACGGTTTGCGATATCCACCGGCATGCGGGAGAGGAGATTGCCGACGTCAAGATTTGCAAATGCGCTCGTCAATTGCGTGTCTTCCGGTTTCCGTTCTTGCGGGTGCATGAAGCCAGACATGTCACACCACCTGGTCGTTGTTTCTCGCCCTCATGGAATGCAGACCCTGTGCCAACGCGAATTTGAATTGGAACTAATTGAAATTAAGGAAATATTTCTTTCAACAGCCGGTTTTATTCTGCCGTGGGAACGCCATATTGTTGACCGGCAGGCAGGATTTGCCGGGTATGGGGAAAGCTATGCCGGGTCGGCGTGCTACATATGAGCCGCTGCCATCATGCCGGACGGAGGGACGTGTGGACTCAATCTTGAAGAAGGCTTTCGCGCTCTGCGCCGTGCTGGCGGGTGTGCTGCTATCCACCGTGGAGGCTGAAGCCGGCGCGGTGGACCGCCTTGTCCCGCACAAGGCGCTCTACAAGCTCTCCCTCAAGAGCACGGCGGCCAATACCGAGATCGTCGGTGTCGGCGGCCAGATGTCCTTTGAATGGCGCAACGAATGCGACGGCTGGGCGATCAACCAGCGCAATCTGATGGTGCTTCAGAGCGCCGAGGGTGGCGTGCGCAGCGTCGATTCCGTGATGAGCACCTGGGAGGCCAAGGACGGTTCGTCTTTCCGTTTTATCGTGAAGAAGGAATTCGACGGCAGCAGCGGCGAGACAATCGAGGGCCGGGCTGTCAGGGCGGCCGACGGGTCGGTGACCGCGGCCTTCTCGGAGCCGGAAGCCATGATGATGGATCTTTCGGCCGAGGTGCTGTTCCCGAGCCAGCATACTTTCCTTCTGCTCGACAAGATCGCGGCCGGAGAGAAGTTCTTTTCCGCCCCCCTGTTCGACGGCTCGGAGTTCGAGCCGGCGAGTTTCGTCTCGGCGGCGATCGGACGCGAGAAGACCGCCGAGGGCGGGGACGATCCTCTGTTGTCAGGCACTTACTGGCCGGTGCGCCTCGCGTTCTATGGCCCGGAAAACAACGCGGAAACGCCGGATTACGAACTTTCGGTCGACCTGCTCGCCAACGGGATCGCGCGCCACCTCGTGATTCACTTCAAGGAATTCACCGTGGACGTCACCCTGCAGCGTCTCGAGCGTCTCGCGCCCGCCGGCTGCTAGCGGCAAGCAGGTCAGTCCGGCCCGTCTTCCGCTTCGGGTAAGCGCGAGCTGACGCCCTGCTTTTCCATTTCCTGCTTGAAACCGCGGCCTTTCGTGATCGCTTTCTGGCCGAGCTTCGCCCGTACCGCGTCCATCGCGTGCTCCACCTTGCGCCGCCGTCCGAGCCCGGGATCGGCGAGGTCGGGCAGGTCCGCCCCGTCCGGATCCGCAAGGTCGGAGACGCCGATCCCGATCAGCCGGAACGCCCGTCCGTCGAGCTCGCGTTCCAGCAGCCGGCGCCCGGCCCGATAGAGCGTATCGGCCATCTGCGTAGGTCCGGACTGGTGGACCTGCCGGCTGATCTGCTTGAAGTCGGCGGTCTTCAGCTTCAGGACGATCGTCCGGCCGCTCAATGCCTTGGTCTTGAGCCGCCCGGACAGTTCCTCGGCGAGGCGCCAGAGGATCGGGTCCAGTTGGTCCAGGGTTCGCAGGTCCTCGGAGAAGGTGGTCTCGCAGGAGACGCTCTTAGTCTCGGATTGCGGGTCGACTTTACGGTCGTCGCGGCCCTGGGCGAACCGGGCGAGCCGGGTGCCGATGCTGCCGTAGCGGCGGATCAGAGCGTCTTCCTCCATGCCCTGGAGGTGCCCGACGGTCTCGATCCCATCCCGCCTGAGCTTCTCGTGCAGCGACTTGCCGACGCCCCAGATCGTGGTGACCGGGCGGTCGCGGAGAAACGCGCGCGCATCTTCCCGTCCGATGGCGGCGAAGCCGCGGGGCTTGTCTAAATCGGAGGCGACCTTGGCGAGAAATTTGTTGTAGCTGAGACCGATCGAAGCGGTGACGCCGATTTCCGCTTCTATGCGGGCGACGAGCCGGCAGAGGGTCTCCGCTGGAGGCGCGTGATGGAGGCGCTCCGTGCCGCCCAGATCGAGGAAGGCCTCGTCGATCGAGATCGGTTCCACCAGCGGCGTCACCGATTGCATGAGCTCGCGGATCTGTTTCCCGATCCGGCTGTATTTCTGCATGTCGGGCTTGATCACCACGGCATGCGGGCAGGCCTTCAGGGCCTTGAACATCGGCATGGCTGAGCGGATGCCGTAGGTCCGGGCGACATAGCAGGCCGCGGAGACGACGCCGCGCTTGCCGCCGCCGACGATGACGGGCTTGCTCAGAAGCTCCGGGTTGTCGCGCTTTTCCACCGTGGCGTAGAAGGCGTCGCAATCGATATGGGCGATGGAGAGCGAGCGGATCTCCGGGTGCGTCGAAACACGGGGCGAGCCGCAGCGGGGGCAGCGGGCGCCGTCCGCCGACGGCAGGCTCTCATGCCAGGAAAAACAGCTCCTGCAAATCGCGGGCAGTCTCGTCGAGACATCGCTCTCGGTCATCGTTCCGCTACCGGCACCGTATTGAGAAACCGGGATCTAAGCCGTTGCCGGCCACAGCCATGCCGCACCACGCACGCCGCTGGAGTCGCCGTGAACCGGGGGCCTTAGCTCCGTCCGCACGATATCGGAAAAGACGTGCGGCTCCCAGAGGCGCGGAACCGTTTCGTAGAATCGTGTGATATTGGACAGCCCGCCGCCAAGGACGATGATATCCGGGTCGAGAATATTGATGACATGTGCAAGCGCGCGGGCGAGGCGCTCCTCGTAACGGCCGAGCACCGCGTCGGCGATCCGGTCGCCGTCCTCGGCCCGCGCGGCGATCTCGCTGCCTGAAAGAGAGGCGCCTCCGGCCGAGACATGCTGGCGCTCAAGCGCCGGTCCGCAGAGGAAGGTCTCTATGCAGCCGTGCCGACCGCAATAACACTCGTCTCCCGGGCGCTCGTCGTCCCGGGGAGCGGGCAGGGGGTTGTGTCCCCATTCTCCGGCGATGGCATTGCGGCCTTCCAGGGCCTCTCGCCGGATCGCGATCCCGGCTCCGACTCCTGTTCCAAGGATCACTCCGAAGACGACCTCTCCGTCGCGCCCGGCACCGTCGACGGCTTCCGAGACGGCGAAACAATTGGCGTCGTTCTGAATTCGGACGGGCCGCCTGAGCGCCTCTTCGAGGTCGCGACGCAACGGCATTCCGATCAGCCAGGTGGAGTTTGCGTTCTTCACGAGGCCGGTATCGCGGGAGACCGTTCCGGGAATGCCGATGCCGATGGAGCAGCTTTGTCCGATCCGGTTTTCGGCGCGCTGGACCAGGCCGGTGATCGTGCTGATGGTGGCGCCGTAGTCGCCTTTGCGAGTCGAAACCCGCTCCTGCACGATGGGTTTTCCCGAGGGCGAAAGGGCAACAAGCTCGGTTTTTGTCCCGCCGAGGTCGATGCCGATCCGGAATTGGGACTGCTCGGGTCGGTCCATCCGTCTGTCCTGCTCAGATCAATGGTCACTTGCGCTTGGAGTGTTTAAACTGTTTATTCTTTTGTAAGTTATTAATTTTATCCAGTCATACAGGCTTGGATAAAACGCTGCGCGGAGAGCGTGGGCGAACGGGTTCTGATGGAGGACGGAGTGGCGGCAGAAACGTCGGTCGAGAAAACGGTACTCATTGTTGAGGATAACGAGCTCAACATGAAACTGTTCCACGACCTCCTCGAAGCGCACGGCTACAACATCCTCGGTACCCGGGATGGCATGGAAGCCCTTAAGATCGCCCGCGAGAAGCGGCCGGATCTGATTCTCATGGACATCCAGCTTCCGGAGGTTTCCGGCCTCGAAGTCACGAAATGGATCAAGGAAGACGATGACCTCAGCGCGATTCCGGTGATCGCGGTCACGGCTTTTGCCATGAAGGGCGACGAGGAGAAGATCAGGGAAGGTGGCTGCGAGGCCTATATCGCCAAACCGATATCGGTGAGCCATTTCCTGGAGACGGTTCAGAAATTCCTCGGATAGACCGCGATGCCTGGACGCGTACTCGTCGTTGACGACGTCCTGCCGAACATCAAGCTGCTCGAAGCCAAGCTGATGAGCGAGTATTTCGATGTGCGGACGGCCTCGAACGGACCCGAAGCGCTCGAAATCATCCAGTCCGAAGTTCCCGACATCGTCCTCCTGGATGTCATGATGCCGGGGATCGACGGGTTCGAGGTGTGCAAGCGCATCCGCAGCAATCCGGCGACGGTCCATCTTCCCGTGGTCATGGTGACGGCCCTCAGCGATCCCTCCGACCGCGTGCGCGGGCTGGAAGCCGGGGCTGACGATTTCCTGACCAAACCTGTCGACGACACCGCGCTCTTCGCCCGCGTCCGTTCGCTGCTCCGCCTCAAGGTAATGATGGACGAGTGGCTACTGCGCGAGAAGACGTCCGCGCATTTCGGCGTGCTCGAGCCGGGCGCGGGAGCGCAGGCCGTCGGATACGAGTCGGGACGGATCCTGCTGATCGAAGACAATCCGATCGATGCGGCGAATACGCGAAACATTCTGAATCGGGACGACAACAGGGTCTATGTCGCCGCCGACGCCGCACAGGCACGGGAAATAGTCGCGTCGACGGATGTCGAGCTGATCGTCTGCAGCCTGAACCTCGAGACGGAGGACGCATTGCGCCTCGTCTCCCAGTTCCGTGCTTCGGAACGGACGCGTCAGGTTCCCGTGCTGATGACGGGCGAGGTGGATCAGCTGGACAAGCTGGCGAAGTCGCTCGACCTCGGCGCCAATGACTACATCATGAAGCCGCTCGACAAGAACGAGCTGACGGCCCGCACCAGGACCCAGATCCGCCGTAGGCGGTTCCAGGACCGGTTGCGCGACAATTACGAGCGGTCGCTCTCGATGGCGCTCATAGACAGCCTCACGGGGCTCTATAACCGGCGCTATCTGGAGACCTATCTGAAAAGCCTGATGGACAGCGCGGTGGAGCGGCGCAAGCCTCTGGCGCTGCTGGTACTGGATATCGACCATTTCAAGGCGGTTAACGATACCCACGGCCATCTCGTCGGCGACCATGTGCTGAAGGCCGTTGCGGACGCCCTGACCAACAGCCTCCGCTCGGTCGACATGGTCGCGCGGATCGGCGGAGAGGAATTCGTCGTGGTTATGCCCGACACCTCGGAGGAGTTCGCCGAAGCGGTCGCCGAACGGCTGCGCAAGCGCGTTGCGGACACGGTCGTGGAGATCGAAACCGCGGACGAGCCGATCTCGGTGAAGATCAGCATCGGCCTGACCATGCGGCGCGACGAGGATCGGACGGTCGAGGACATGATCGGCCGCGCCGACAAGGCGCTCTACGGCGCGAAGAGCGCGGGCCGCAACCGGGTCGTCGCCGACATTTCCCAATCGGACTGAGCCGGCCGCCGGGAGAAATTCCGGACAAAACAAAACGGGCCGTAGAAACGGCCCGCTCTGGCAATCGTTCTGCGGAAGCCGCTTACTTGATCTTGGATTCCTTGAACAGCACGTGCTTGCGCGCAACCGGATCGTACTTCTTGAGCTGAAGCTTCTCGGTCTGCGTGCGCGGATTCTTCTTCGTGACGTAGAAGTAACCGGTATCAGCGGTGCTGACGAGCTTGATAAGTACTGTCGCGGGCTTGGCCATCGCCGTTCCCCATCGTTGGGAGTGAATTCGAAGGCCGCAAACATATCCATATCCCGGCACCTGTCAAGCGCCTATCGGGATTTCCCTGTCCGGCCGGTCTATTGCGCGGCGGCTGGCCATTTCGAGGCGATCAGCGAGGCCTCGAACGCGCGTTCGAACTGGCCCGGCTCGCGCAGCAACCTGAGGGCCAGGGCAAGATCGGTGTCGCCGGAGCCGGCAGCGGGATTCCGGCCGCTGCAACGCTCCATAAGAGCTCTCTGGATGCTTTCGTCGAGATCGTGGGCGATCCTGCGCAGCCGCAGCAATTCGCGCGCGCGGACGGCGGCCACACGGGCTTGCGAGCCGACGAACTGCAGCTCCGGATCCTGGATCTCGGCCGAACAGATCGTCGGATAGACGCCGAACGGACCGATCGGATAGCCGGACGGCGTGTACATCTTGGCCCAGGTGATGATCAGCTCGCCGTCGTTCGGCAGCCGCACGATCATCTGGACCGTACCCTTGCCGTAGGTTCGCGAGCCGATCAGCACGGCACGCCCGCTGTCCTGCAGGGCGCCGGCGACGACCTCCGAGGCCGAGGCCGAATCGCCGTCGATCAGGACGATGAGCGGAATGCCGACGGCGATATCCGGCCGGTCGGCCTTGAATTCCTTTTCCGAACGCGGGTGGCGGCCTTTTGTCAGCAAAATACGACCGTCCTCGATGAACAGATCCGCGATTGACACGGCATCGCGCAGGACGCCGCCGCGGTTATGCCTGAAATCCAGAATGATGCCGTTCATCGACGGGCCGATCCTGGCCGCTGCCTCGGCAATCTTCTGACGCAGGCTGGAGGCGGTGGCCTCGTTGAAGCTCCGGATCTCCAGATGGGCGCTGTCACCGATGCGTTTCAGATAAACCGTCTGTTCGATCACGGGGGCTCGCGTCACAGAGACGGTGCGCTCGCGATCTGCTGCCTCCGTCGTAATCCGGACGACGCTTCCGTCGGGCCCGCGCAACAGATCCGAGACTGCAAGCATGTCGAGGCCCGCGACAGCCTTGTCATCGATCGCGAGGATCAATTCGCCGACCGAGAGACCACTATGCGCCGCCGGACCGTTTTCGAAGACCTCCTTGATCTCGATCAGTCCGCTCTTCTCTGCCAGTACGACGCCGATGCCGGAATAGCCGCGGCGATGCGCCCGGTTGCGGGCGGCGTCGGCCGCCGTCGTATAGCGCGAAAACCGGTCGAGATCGGCAAGCGCGCTTCTGAAGACCAGATTGTAGAGGGTCTCCGGCGGTGCGTCGTGCAGCACGGGCGAGACCCGGCGGCCGGTATCGATGACCGCGGCCGTGAGCATGCTCCAGCGCGCCACATCGTCCGGTTCGGGGACGGTGAAGGCAGCGACGTCGCGGCCCTTGTGCCCGACGATCACCTGGTCGCCCCTGTCCGTCACGGTGACTGTATCGTCGAGCTTGCGCATTCCCTGCAGCCCGGTCACCACGAGCGACGGGAGGTCGGTTTCCTCGATATAGAAACTCGTGATGCCTTCGAACCCGGCGGAGAAAACCTCGGCCGCGGCGTCCCGGTCGTAGACCATGGGATCGACCGGAGCACGGGGGGCCGCACAGGCCGCAAGCACGGAGAACAGCATTGCCGTGACGAATCTCGACAGCCGGCGGCGCCGGGGCTGGCGGTCTCGATTGGTGTCTCTCTTCCGGTTCAACAACTTATGGTCCATCGGCCCACTATAGGCGCAAAAGCCTTACGCGTCAGCGGGACTTCTTCGGGCGCCCGCGTGCGCTTCCTTGCTGGCCATGTTTGTGCCGTCCGCGGTGCTTGCGCAAGCCGCCCGGCCGGCGCGACCCGGGGTGCCCGCCGGGCCGTCCTTCGGTCCCGCCGGAGATGTAATCCAGCAACAGCCCGCCGGTAAGCGGATCGGCATCGACGAGGCGAACGGTCACCGGGTCCCCGATCCGGAAGGTCAGGCCGGTCGCGCGACCGCTCAGCGAATGCCGGTGATCGTCGAGATCGTAGAAATCGCCGGGCAGGCGCTTCATCGGCAGCAGGCCGTCTGCGCCGATACCTGCAAGCGCGATGAAGAGACCGGCCGAACCGACGCCTGAGACCCGCGCCTCGAAGCTATTGCCGACCTGATCCTTCAGATAGGCGGCGACATAGCGCGAGATCGCCGAGCGTTCGGCCGCCGCCGCGCGTCGCTCTGTCATGGAGATGTGTTCGGCGGTCTCGTTGAAGGCCTCCATCTCGATCTCGCCGAGCCCGTCCTTGCCGAATCCGTGCGCATCGATCAACGCGCGGTGCACCAGCAGGTCGGAATAGCGCCGGATCGGCGAGGTGAAATGGGCATAGCGCCTGAGCCCGAGGCCGAAATGGCCGACATTGTCGGGGCTGTAGACGGCCTGGCTCTGGCTGCGCAGCACGAGTTCGTTGACGATGGTCTCGTGTATGCCGCCGCGGACCTTGGCAAGGAGTTCGTTGAAGGTCTTGGGCCGGATCACGCCGGAGGTTCCGAAGGGAAGCTCGAGCCCTTGGAGATATTCCTTCAGGGCCTCGATCTTCTCGGGATCGGGGCTTTCGTGGATCCGGTACATGCAGGGCCGCCGCTTGGCTTCCAGCGTCTCGGCCGCGGCGACGTTCGCCAGCACCATGAATTCCTCGATCAGCCGGTGGCTGTCGAGCCGCTCGCGCGGCTCGATCGAGGCGACCTTGCCGTCGTCGCCGAGCACCACCTTGCGCTCCGGGAGGTCGAGATCGAGGGCGCCGCGCTCGTTCCGGGCCGCGAGCAGCAGCCTGTAAGCGCCGTAGAGCGGCTCGATGATGCCTTCCGGCACGATGCCCGCTTCACCGCCGCCCGCCGCCGCCTGGACCTGCTCGTAGGTCAGCCGCGCGGAGGAGCGCATGAGGCCGCGCATGAACCTGTGCTTCACCTTCTGGCCGCGGGCATCGATCACCATCTCGACCGCGAGACAGGCCCGATCCTCGTCCGGTCGCAACGAGCAGAGACCGTTGGAGAGCGCTTCGGGGAGCATCGGGACGACGCGGTCGGGGAAATAGACGGAGTTGCCCCGCTTGCGCGCTTCGGTGTCGAGCGCGTCGCCCGGGCGGACATAATGGGCGACATCGGCGATCGCGACGAGGATGCGGTACCCGCCGGCATTCTTCGCGTCGCCGTCGGCTTCCGCGAAGACCGCATCGTCGAAATCGCGCGCGTCGCTGCCGTCGATCGTCACCAGTGGCAGATCTCTCAGATCCGTCCGTTTGCCGATCGTCACAGGTTTCGCAGCGTTCGCCTGCGCCTCGCAGGCGTCGGGAAACACCGAGGGGATCTCGTGCTCAGCGATGGCGATCAGGCTGACGGCGCGCGGCGCGGAGGCATCGCCGAGGACCTCGATGACTCGCGCGTGGCGCAGGCCCATCCTGCCGCGCGGCAGGATCTCGGCGACGACCAGTTCTCCCGGCTTCGCATCGGCCGTTTCGCCCGGCTCGACGATATAGTCTGCCCGCGCCCTGCGGTCTGAAGGGAGAATCCGGTAGTCCTTGCCCTCGCGCTTCAACTGGCCGACGACGCGTTCGCCGCGGCTTTCCAACTTGCGCATGATCCGGCCGCGGTATTTTCCCTGATCGATCCGCTCCAGCTTCACGAGCGCGCGGTCGCCGGTCCCAACGGAGGGCGCGCGGCTCGAGGGCGGGATGGTGATGGAGGGCGGATCGGTCTTTTCCCGCCAAGCAAGCGGACGGGCGCTCGCATGCCCGTCCTCGTCGATCCCGATGATGGCGACGACCGTCACCTCAGGCAGCGCCCCAGGCGCAGCCGCGCGGCGGTTGCGGCCGAGATCGATCAGGCCTTCGGCCGCCAGATCCTTCAGCAGGGCTTTCAGGGGGATTCGGTCGGCGCCCTTGATGTTGAAGGCGCGCGCAATCTCGCGGCGGCCGACCGGCGTCGGGCTGTCCTGGATGAACTCGATGACGGCCTCACGGCTCGGCAGTCCGTGAGGCGGCTTGCGATGGGTCACGCGTTCCGCCGGCCTAATCGTCCCCGGCCGCCTGGGCCGGGTCCTTGGTTGAGTCCGCTTTCTTCGACGCACTCTTCTTCGCTGCGGGCTTCTTCTTCGCCGCGGTTTTCTTGGCCGCCGCCTTTTTCGCAGGTGCTTTCTTCGCCGGGGCCGCTTTGGCGGTCTTTCCGGTGCCCGCCTTTTCGGCCTTGGCCTTGATCAGCTCGATCGCCTGTTCCAGCGTGACCTCTTCCGGAACGATGCTTTTCGGAATGGTCGCGTAGATCTTCTGATGCTTCACATAGGGCCCGAAGCGTCCGGCGCCGACCGTGACCGGCTTGCCGTCATATTCGCCGAGCTCTCGCCCCGCGCTCTTCTTCTTCGGATTGTTCGCGATCAGATCGACCGCGCGGTTGATGCCGATGGTCAGCACATCGTCGCCCGCCGGGATCGATATGTAGGTGCTGCCAATCTTCAGGTAGGGACCATAGCGCCCGATTCCGGCGAGGATGATCTCGCCGCTCTCCGGATCCGGGCCGACCTCGCGCGGCAGGGCAAGGAGCGCCAGCGCCGGTTCAAGCGTCACGTCCGCCGGGTTCATGCCCTTGGTGAGCGAAGCGCGTTTCGGTTTCGGATTGTCGTCCGTCTTCTCGCCGAGCTGCACATAGGTACCGTACGGCCCCTTGCGCAGGGAGACGTCGAGACCGGTGGCCGGATCCTGGCCGAGGATCTTCGGGCCGTTGGCGAGATCGGCGGTGCCGTCCTCGCTGCCGTCGCCGGCCTGCGTCATCTGCCGCGTGTACTTGCATTCCGGATAGTTCGAGCAGCCGATGAAGGCGCCGAACTTCCCAAGCTTCAGGCCGAGCCGTCCCTGGCCGCAGGTCGGGCAGGTGCGGACGCTGGCGCCGTTCTCGTCGACCGGGAAGAAGTGCGGGCCGAGTTCCTCGTCGAGTGCGTTCAGAACGTCCGAGATCTTCAGCTCTTTCGTATTGTCGACCGCCTCGCGGAAGGCCTTCCAGAAGTCCTGCAGGACCTTCTTCCAGGCGACGGTACCCTCGGCGATGTTGTCGAGCGCATCCTCCATCTCCGCCGTGAAGTTGTACTGCACATAGCGGGTGAAGAAGTTCGAGAGGAAGGTGGTGACCAGACGGCCGCGGTCCTCCGGAATGAAGCGGCGCTTGTCGAGCCGGACATAGTTCCGGTCCTGGAGCACCTGCAGGATGCTGGCATAGGTCGACGGACGGCCGATGCCGAGTTCCTCCATCTTCTTCACCAGGCTCGCCTCGCTGTAGCGTGGCGGCGGCTGGGTGAAATGCTGTTCCGGCATGGTCTTGTCGTGCGCCAGAGCCTCGCGTTCGGCCATCGGGGGCAGCAGGCGGTCGTTCTCGTCGTCGTCCTGCGTCGGGTCGTCCCGCGTCTCCTGGTAGAGCTTGAGGAAGCCGTCGAAGGTGACGATGGAGCCCGTCGCACGGAACTCTGCCCGGTTGTCGGCGGCGCCGATGATGGCTGTGGTCTGGTCAAGTTCCGCGCTCGCCATCTGGCAGGCGACGGTGCGCTTCCAGATCAGCTCGTAGAGCCGGAGCATGTCCTTGTCGAGATGCGCCGCCATCTGTTTCGGATGACGACGTACGTCGGTCGGGCGGATCGCCTCGTGGGCCTCCTGTGCGTTCTTCGACTTGTTCTTGTACATCCGCGGGCTGTTCGGGAGGTAGCGGTCGCCGAAATTCTTGCCGATATCGTCGCGGATGGCGAAGACGGCTTCCTGGCTGAGCTGCACGCCGTCGGTTCGCATATAGGTGATGAGACCGACGGTCTCGCCGCCGAGATCGATCCCCTCATAGAGCTTCTGCGCGATCTGCATCGTGCGTGAGGCGCCGAAGCCGAGCTTGCGCGAGGCCTCCTGCTGCAGGGTCGAGGTGGTGAAGGGCGGGTAGGGGTTGCGCTTGGTCTGCTTCTTTTCGAGCGAGCGCACTGAGTAAGCGCCGCCCTCGACGCGCGCGACAGCTTCCTTCGCCGCCGCTTCGGTGCCGATGGAAAGCTTGTCCAGCTTGGTGCCGTCGAGATGGGTCAGGCGGGCGGTGAAATTCTTCCGTTCCTTGGTGCGGAACTGGGCGTCGATGGTCCAGTACTCGTCGGTGCGGAAGGCCTCGATCTCGGCTTCACGCTCGCAGATCAGGCGCAGCGCGACGGACTGCACGCGGCCGGCCGAGCGGGAGCCCGGCAGCTTGCGCCAGAGCACCGGCGAGAGGGTGAAGCCGACGAGATAATCGAGTGCCCGGCGGGCAAGATAGGCGTCCACCAGGTCCTGGTCGAGATCGCGCGGATTGTCGATCGCGTCCAGCACGGCGCGCTTGGTGATCTCGTTGAAGACCACGCGTTTGACGTCGACGCCCTTCAGGGCCTTGCGGTCGGTGAGCACGTTCTGCACGTGCCAGGAAATGGCCTCGCCCTCGCGATCCGGGTCAGTCGCGAGATAGAGCCGCTCGGCTCCCTTCACCGCGCTGGCGATTTCCTTGATTTGCTTCTCGGCGCGCGGCTGCGCTTCCCAGACCATCGCGAAATCGGCATCGGGATCGACCGATCCGTCTTTTGACGGTAGGTCACGTATATGCCCATAGCTGGCGAGCACCTTGTAGTCGCTGCCAAGGTATTTGTTGATGGTTTTGGCTTTGGCCGGCGACTCGACGACGACAATTTTCATGCGGCTAACCGGACGTCCTTTCTTGCGGTGGTGGTCCGGTGCCGACGATTAAACCTCCGTATTTACAAAGGTTTATAGCGCCGCGCCACGTTGTTTCCCGGATGGCGTTCGGCCTCGCCGGCCAGCTCCGCTTCCAGAAGAATGGTAAGGACCACCGGCGGTGACAATTGGCATCGGCGAATGATTTCGTCAACCGGTAGAGGTGTCGCGTCCAGCATGGCGAGCACTGAAGCCCGCGCTGCGTCGTCGATTTTCTCAACGATTTGCGGTGCTACACCGTCGAGCGAATATTGCTCGGACGCGGCCGGTTCTTCGCGTATGCCACCTTCGAGAAGCAAGGTCATGAGGTCCTCCGCCCGTTCGATCAGATGCGCCCCGTCGCGGAGCAGGCCGTTGCTGCCGGCGCAGCGCGGATCCATCGGCGATCCGGGCACGGCGCAAACCTCGCGTCCCTGGTCTGCGGCGAAACGCGCAGTGATCAGGGAGCCGGAACGCTTGGCCGCCTCCACCACGAGCGTCGCCCGTGTCAGGCCGGAGATGATCCTGTTACGGGCGGGGAAATGTCGCGCCAGCGGGCGGGTGCCGATGGGCGCTTCG
This sequence comes from Nisaea sediminum, assembly GCF_014904705.1. Classification (NCBI taxonomy): domain Bacteria; kingdom Pseudomonadati; phylum Pseudomonadota; class Alphaproteobacteria; order Rhodospirillales; family Thalassobaculaceae; genus Nisaea; species Nisaea sediminum. Next base: position 25,783 of record NZ_JACZCQ010000011.1, on the reverse strand, counting down.
GCGAGCAGCGCACCTTCCGCGACGATGCGGTCTCTCAGCGCCTCGTTCTCCGGCGGATAGACGATATCCGCGCCGCCCGCGACGACTGCGATCGTTCCGCTTTCGATTGATCCCTGGTGCGCGGCGGTGTCGATTCCGCGGGCGAGGCCGGAGACGATAACAATACCATGCGCCCCGAGGTCGCGGGCGATCCGTTCGGTGAAGCGGAGCGCATTACCGGATGCGTTGCGCGCGCCGACGATGGAGATAGCCGGCTCCAGGAAGAGATGCGGATGCCCCATCAGCGAGAGCGCGGCCGGCGCGCCTTCGATCTGTGCCAGCATCGCCGGATAGTCCGGCTCGCCGATGACGATGAGACGGGCACCCTGCCGTTCGTTCTCGGCGATTTCCTTTTCGATCTCTCCGACCTCGGGAATGGCGAGCTTCTTTTTCCGTCCGCCCCGCCGCGCAAGATCCGGCAACCGGTCAAGCGCCTCCGCTGCCGAACCGAAACGGACGAGCAGGTGCTGGAAGGTGACCGGACCGACATTCTCCGTACGGATCAGACGGAGGCGGGCGATCCGCTCGGCCGCGTCCGGCGGGCCGGGGGACCGTTTGTTTCTGACCATGGCGGTTCTCCTCTCGGCCCTTTCATGGACGGGCCGGGAAGATTTCTGCGCAGGGCAGGGGGACTCTAGGCGGTTGGCTTGCTCTTGGAGAGCTTGATCTTGCTTTCTTCGCCCTTGAGCAGGCGGCGGATATTCGCGTGGTGGCGGATGAAAATCAGCACCGCCATGAACGCGGCGAGCTCCGCATGCTGCCGGTCGACCAGCCACTCCATATAGAAGGGCGCGGCAACGGAGGCTGTGAGGGCGGCGAGTGAGGAATAGCGGAACAGTACCGCCATCGCGAGCCAAGTCACTCCGGCAAGTCCGGCCACGAGGGGGGAGAGCGCGAGCAGGGTGCCGAACGCGGTGGCGACGCCCTTGCCGCCCTTGAATTTCAGCCAGACCGGATAGCAATGCCCGAGCATGGCGGCGGCTGCGGCGATGACCGCCATGTCCGGGCCGTACTGCGCCGCGACGAGTACCGCCGCCGCGCCCTTGCCGCTGTCGCAGATCAGCGTGGCGACCGCGATCAGCTTGTTGCCTGTGCGTAGCACATTGGTCGCGCCGATGCTGCCGGAGCCGATCTTGCGCACGTCCCCAAGCCCGGCGAGGCGAGTGAAAACCAGACCGAACGGCACCGAGCCGAGCAGATAGGCGGCGAGGCCGCAGGCATAAAACGGCCAAGTGAATTCGAGCGAGCCGAGCAGATCAGGCATCGGGGAACCTCCGCCGTTCCGGTACTGGCGCGGTCTCGATATCGAAGACGAGATTGCCCGCGCGATAGGTCTTCTCGACCCGGCCCTGGACCGGGCGCTCGTCGAACGGGGTGTTCCTCGATTTGCCGCGCAGTTCGTCCCGGTCGATCCTGACCGCGCGATCGGGATCGAACAGGATGAAGTCTGCAAGGTGGCCCTTGCGCAGGCGGCCCGCCGGGAACTTCAGCAGCTCGGCCGGGGTATCGGTCAGTGCCTTGAGCACGGTCAGCATGGGCACATCGCCGTTGTGCACCAGCTCGAGCGATACCGAGAGCAGGGTTTCCAGTCCGACGCCGCCGAAATCGGCCTGGCCGAAAGGCAGGCGCTTCTGGTCGCGGTCGCCCGGCGTGTGCGCGCTGACGATGGCGTCGATGGTGCCGTCGGCGATGCCCGCGATCACCGCGCGCCGATCGTCCTCGGTGCGGAGCGGCGGCGACAGCTTGGCGAAGGTGCGGTAGCCGACAACCTCGGACTCCGTGAGCGCGAAATAGGGTGGGGCGGTGTCCGCCGTGACCTGCAATCCGCGCGCCTTGGCCTTGCGGATCGCTTCAATGGCGTCTCCGGTGGAAAGGCAGGAAAAATGCAGCCGCCCGCCGGTCAGCTCCAGCAGGCGGAGATCGCGCTCCACCATCATCACTTCGGCGACGGCCGGAATGCCCGGCAGGCCGAGCCTTGTCGCGGTCTCGCCTTCGTTCATCACGCCGCTGCCGACCAGCTCCGGCAGTTCGGGGTGCTGGACGATCATGGTGTCGAACAGCCTGGCGTAGGAGAGCAGGCGCCGCATCACACCGGCATGGGCGATCGCCTTGCCGCCGTCCGTGAAGCCGGCCGCACCCGCTTCGTGCAACAGGCCGAGCTCGGTCATGATCTTGCCCTGCAGGCCCTTGGTCGCGGCGGCGTAGGAATGGATGTTGACCAGCCCGACATCGCGGCCGAGCCGTTCGACGAATTCCAGCACCGCGACATCGTCGACGATCGGGTTGGTGTTGGGCAGGCAGGCGAAGGTGGTCACGCCCCCGGCGACGGCGGCGTGAGCGGCGGTCGCCAGGGTTTCCATATGCTCGTTTCCGGGCTCGCCGGTGGAGACCCGCATATCGACGATGCCGGGCGCGAGGCAGAGCCCCTTGCAGTCCACGACATGAACGTCGTCCTGCACCGCGTCGACGAAGATGTTCGGGCCGATATCGGCGATCCGGGCGCCGTCCACGAGCATCGCGCCCTGGCTGTCGAGTCCGGAGGCGGGATCGAGCAGGCGGGCATTCTTGAAGATCGTGCGCTTCACTGGTTTTTCGCCCACGGTTCGAGCTGAGACTGGGCCAGCACCTCGAGGCAGGCCATACGGACGGCGACACCCATCTCGACCTGCTCGCGGATCAGGCTGCGTTCGATGTCGTCGGCGACGTCGGAGTCGATCTCAACGCCGCGGTTCATCGGTCCCGGATGCATCACCAGCGCGTCGGGCCTGGCGACCGAGAGCTTGTCGTGATCGAGGCCGAAGAGCTTGTAGTACTCGCGGATCGAGGGGATGTAGCTCGCCTGCATGCGCTCGTTCTGCAGCCGCAGCATCATGACGATGTCGCAGTCCGCGAGGCCGGTGCGCATGTCATGATAGATCTCAACGCCGAATCGCTCGAGTCCGGCCGGGATAAGGGTCGGCGGCGCCACGATGCGGACCCGCGCCCCCATGATCGAGAGCAGATGGATGTTGGAGCGGGCGACGCGGCTGTGCGCGACGTCGCCGCAGATCGCGACGGTGAGGCCGGTGATCTCGCCCTTGCGCCGGCGGATCGTCAGGGCGTCGAGCAGGGCCTGGGTCGGATGCTCGTGGCTGCCGTCGCCGGCATTGATCACGCCGCAATTGACCTTCTGGGCGAGCAGGTGGACCGCGCCCGAGTCCGCGTGGCGGATGGTCAGCACGTCCGGGTGCATGGCGTTCAGGGTGACCGCGGTGTCGATCAGCGTCTCGCCCTTCTTCACCGAACTGGTGCCGACCGACATGTTGAGCACATCGGCGCCCAGCCGCTTGCCGGCGAGCTCGAAACTCGTCCGCGTGCGCGTCGAGTCCTCGAAGAACAGGTTGATGATCGTCCGCCCGCGCAGGCTCGACATTTTCTTGTCCGCGCGGCGGTTGAGATCGACATAGCGGTCGGAAAGATCCAGGAGCGCTTCGATGTCGGGGCGCGACAGTCCTTCGATCCCCAGCAGGTGCTGGAGTCGGAGCGCGGGCGCGTCACTTGTGGCCGATGGCTGAGAGCTTGTCATTAAAGGCCCCTTATACGGACCGGGCCCATGGCCGGGCAAGGGTGAACTCAAGGAACAGGGAAACCTTCGGACAGCGGGCGGGACGGCAGGTGCGTCACGGCTTCCGCCTTCACAGAATCGGACGGCCGGACGTCGAACCGACGAGCCTGTCCGTTGGGGAGTCCGACCATGCCCTTCGTCTATCTGCTTGCCCATGCGCCCGGTGACATCGAGCAGCTCGTCCTGCTTGGCCAGCGGGTGTTCATCCAGACCTGGGCCGGGTCGAAGAAGATCCGCGGGCAGATACCCGACCATGCGGGGCAGTGGGTGCTGCCGGGCGGTGCGCATGGAAAGGACCAGGATCCGGCCAAGGCGCTCCGGGCGATAGTGCTGGCCGAGACAGGGATGCGGCTCGACGATCCGGTTGCGCGGACGAACTACGACATCGGCGAGCCTAAACTGCATCGCCTGGAAGACCGGGACTACAATCCCTTCGCGGTCATCGAATATCCGTTCTCGGCGTCGGGGCTCCGGCGTTTCGCCGATGCCGTCGACGGCAATATCCAGAAGCTGTCCATGCAGGATTGTCTGTTTGCAAAGACCGGCATTCCGCGCCGGACGGAGGCACTGGAGAATCTCGGTCCGGTGCTTCCGCCGCAGAGCGGCTGGCAGGCCTTCATCATCAAGAATTTCTACGGCGGCACGCCGCCGGGCCCGTTCAATACCGAAGTCGACACGCTGACGGGTCAGATCGCGGCCTCGACCAAGCAGAGCGGCGCATGGTTCGAGCAGGCGATCGAGAAGCTTCTGCCGGAAGGGTCGGTCGCGCCGGTGAGCAAATCGAAGCTGGTCGGGCTGCGGGTGGACGGAGCGACCTCCACCGGGGTGGATGCCTACCGGGCGCAATATGGCGGGACGGCGGTCCGGGTGACGGCATTGTTCGATCCGCCGCCGGTCGGCGAGATGCCGGCGGTCACCTGGGCCGGGGCGACGCAATCCGCAGGCGCCGCCGCGGAAGTGGCGCTCGACAGGGTCACGGCAAAGGGGCGGCCCCTGACGGTCAAGGCGGAATCAGACGGCGGCTCCCGTCAGATCGCGCTTACGATCATCCCGGAGCTGGTCGGCTTCGAGGTCGAGAACGCCAAGAAGATCGGCGAGAAGGAGAAGGTTGCGATCTATGCGGCGGCCTATTCCGAAGAGGAATCCGATGTCGTTGTGACCCTGAAACTTCGGCCGAACAGTTCGGAGGCTTTCGACGCGGTGACCTGGGAGGGGGGCAACCCGGTTTCGGGCAATCCGGCCAAACGCACCGTGTCCCGCGGAACGGTGGTGGATCCGAAAGCGCCGGTCCGGGTAAAGGCGTCGGTCAATCCAGAGATCGAGATGGCGGTGATCGTCTATGCACACCTGACCGGGATCGAGATCCGCAACGCGCCCTCCCGTCAGGTCGCGGGAACGAATTACAGTATCGACTATCAGGCGGGCGCACAGGCGACCCTGCGCGGGCTGCTGAACCCGGACCGGCCGCAATCCTACTTCTACCTGAACTGGGACACCGGCGAGCAGCATACCCGGGACATCACGATCAACCGTCATCCGATCAGCGCGCCCGGAGCCTTCACCAACCATACGGTGACGCAGACCATCGGCGACGAGGATGTCGAGAATACGAGCATCGGTGTCGAGATCGTGCCGACCGTCCAGTCGCTCGCCTACGAGAGCTTCGCGTTCCGCGACAACACGAACGCCTGGTACAGCTATGCGATCTCGAACCAGTTCGGGTTGCCGAACCATATACCGGCGCAGGCGATCGCCGTCACCGATCCGGATACGGCGCCGGCCTGGCTGCATCTCGTCTGGGCGAACGACAGTGCCCCAGGCATCGCCGACAACCGCCGTCTGGTCTATCTCGACGGCGCGGCGACCGTGCAGCTTCAGGTGCGCTCCAATTCGGCAAACCCCTTAGCGGCACTTCTAACGATCAAGAATACTCAGCAATGGCCGGTTGGGACACCGCAGATCGATGTCCGCCAGATCACCTTCAGCGGAGGCCGTTCGGTGTTGCGGGAAGACGGCGTCAACTTCGGCAATGCCTATGGTCGCGTCTGGCAGCCGGGACAGACAGTGCCGCAGACCTATACGAGGAATACCAATGTCGGCCTGCAGCCGGTCTTTCGCGTCAATACAGCGGGAACCGGAACTGCGATCGATGTCCGGGCCACCCTGTTCCTGCCGCTGGCCGACGGCTCGTTCCACACCATGATCTGGAGCTGGAACAATATCGCGTCCGCGAACGGGGCGACGGCGGATCTTACCCCCGCCGCGGCGAATGCCAATGTGACCCTGCCGAATCAGGTCGTGCATGGCGACCCGGTCCGCTTGCTGTGGGAGATGCGGGCCACCGGAGGACATGACGGAAACTGGACCCTGTTCGACGTCACCAGCCACCAAGTCTATGTGACCTATGCGGACCCGGTGAATGGCGATCGGCTTCCGGGAGGCGGCGCGAGCAACTATTGGACTGTGCTGAAACTTTCCTGCGCCGCCGCCGACGGCCAGGCCGGGAATGCCGCGCAATTGAAGACCGCCATCTATTCGGCGTTCGCCCAGTTCGGCGGCGGCGAGCTCGATCCCGCCTCCGGCGATAACCCGGGGGCTCTGCGCGCATGGGACAATGCCAGAATGACCTATTGGACCGCCCGTCCTCCGCAGCAGAGATTGAACACGATGCTGTCGACCGCTCCGACCGGCGGGACGATCTCCTGCGCCTGTGGTGCGTGGGCGGAACTGCTGATCGCCATGTTCGCCGCGCATGGCGAGGCGACGCCGCGGAAGGTCTCGGTCGAGCCGAACGCGGCGGTCAGCGGTACGGCAACCGGGTTCATGGTTTCGAACTGGACCTTCCATGCGCCGCCGGCGGCCTCGGCGAATGCCTACACGCATGATCGTGGCGCACCCGGAACGGCCGTGGCAGGGACCGCGACCTGGGGGCCAGGAGTGGTCGCACAGAACAATCAGACGCCGCCGGAGCGGTTCGGCAATCACTACATCGTCTACGACACTGCCGGAGGTCTTGCTTTCTACGATCCATCCTACGGCAGTCCGGTCGTGAACACGGCAGCAGCCTATGTGACCGCGGCCTCGGCCGGGCTGTCCCGTGGCGCGAATCCTCGACTCGGGTTCTCCGTCGCCGCGGGGGCCGCCAACAACATACTCAAACTCCGTAGGCTGACCGTCCTGCATAACCTCAATTAGGGAGTGGGCGTATGCCTGAAGATTCGATCAAATGGGAAACGATCTCCTTCGACGGTTATGCGCCGGCGCGTCTGGCCGGAGCCGGCGGAACCCTCAATCTTTACAAGGGCGTCATATCGGAGACGTCGTCGGACGACGGTGCGGAGGAGGTCGAGGTCACCCTCAAGGCGGTTGCGCCGGGACGGGCGGCATCTGTTATTTCCGAAGCGGATTCGACGCCCGGGGCCGATATCGCGATCGGCTTCGAGCAGATGTTCGTATCCGCTCCCGATTGGGACCTGTCACTGGACGAAAGCGGCAATGGCGCTGCGGTCATGCAGCTGTTCGGGGGCGCCTGGAACGATCTGCTGTACGTGACGACTGCCAAGGGCGTGCCCTCCGATCCGGTTCGCTTCGCCGGGCAGGATTTCTCCGCCCCGAGGCTCTTCCGGCAACTCGACGGCAGTTACCGGATCCTGGCGTGCGGTGATCTCGACGGTCTGGTCTCGATCGACCCTGCCCACCCAACCGCTAAACCGACCTGGATCGGCGCTTGGAGAAGCGCATTGTCGCTGGATATCGGGGGCGGCGAGAGCGCCTGGCTGTTCCAGGAGTTCAGCGATATCGGTCCGCTCTCTCCGGGCGGCATTGGCGCCGCACCAGTCTTGCTCGGTATCGGCCCGACAGGGAAAGTTCCGGTCGCGGGCAACGACATTCTGGGTGGCGCACCGATCTTCGAGTTCGCGGCGGCCTCTTCGCACGAGGGTGTGCTTGTCTTTGCGACCGGGCCCGGCGGCATCCATGCCACGGCGATCGACGTGCACGGAGCCGAGACCGACATCGCGGTCGGGACCTTGGCGGGAATATTGTCCAGCCCGTCGGTCGCGCTCATGCCCGACGGGCTGGGTGGCTTCGACGGCGTGCTCACCGTGTTGCACCTGAAGCAGGATCTGAGCGCAGAAGGGGTTTCCTTTGCGCGTGTACCGTTCGCCGGGTCCGCATCACCCGCGCCCGCAGCGTGAGCCGGTGGACCTGTACAAGCCGGCCGGCAACGGATAACTCTGGTCTCCGGAAGCGAGAGGCAGCGGACGGACGCCAAGCTGATGAGCGAACATGTTCCCAGGGTAACCGTGCGGGTGGTGATCTCCGGTCGGGTTCAGGGCGTGTGGTATCGTGGCTGGACGGTCAAGGAAGCGAGCGAGGCAGGGCTCGACGGCTGGGTCCGCAATCGCAGCGACGGGACGGTGGAGGCGGTATTCTCGGGGCCGTCCGCGCGCGTGGACGCCATGATCGAGGCCTGCCGCAGCGGCCCGCCGGCGGCACGGGTGACCGGGATTGCGTGTTTCGACGACACGGACCCTCCCGCCCAGTCCGGTTTCCAGCAAAGACCGACACTCTAGGGGGGCGGCGTGCAGACCCCGATCCGCGCAATCGCTTCGCAATCCGAGATGCGTCAGCGCCTGTCCTGGGTCGACCGGCTGGTCGATCGGGAGAGTGACGGCGACGGACTGGATCTCGGGCCGCAGGCCGCCGCTTTGTTCGACGAGATGCGTCTGTGCTTCGCGTCCGGTGCCTGGGTGGCTGTTCTGGTCCTGGCCCAGGCGGCGCTGGATGCGGAAATGCAGCAGGACGACCTGAACGGGCTGGTCCAGAACGAAATCCGGTTCGGCGCCGATTATGTCTGGCTGCGAAACCGCCGCAATCACCTGCTGCATGCAGACGATCCTTTGCCCGCCGTCACTCTGGCTGACTTCGGTCCGGGAAATGCTGCGTTGGAGCGCGAGGCGCGCCGGGCCGTCGAGCTGGTCGTCGGAGGCCTCGCCGAACTCGTCCGATAGACGTCTCAGTCGGGTCGCGGCTGACGTTCCTCACGCGGGGCCAGAAACCACGCCGCCGCCGGGTTCACGGAAAGCTGTGTCGCTGCTTTTTTGTTCTCGACACGCTGGATCAGGCCCTTCTCGATCAATTGCAGCAGGATCTGGGACAGCGGTGAACGCACCCGGGAGAGGAAAATCTCAAGATCGCCGCGGTCGGACGGATCGTGACCGAGAAGCAGCAGGTCAAAGACCTCGCATTCCTCCTCCGTCATGTCCTGGACGGTCTGGACGATATCGGGGCGAGGCTGCGTCACGAAAGCACCGGGTGGATGGGGAGAGGGCTGTCGCCACACCGTACGAAAGTTTTCTTCGTTTTTTAAGGAGAAATTCGATGGAATGGCCGAAAAACCCTTCAGGCACCGGCGGCAGACACCGCTGACGGCTGGCGTGCGAACGCGCTCTCAGGCCCGAAAACCCCTTCGAAGGACTCGCGGAGCGCCATGTCGACCTCCGGCATGGAGGCGAGCTGACCGAGGTTGTGCAGACTGGTCACGCCGTGTTCCGAGATGCCGCAGGGAACGATGCCCTCGAAGTGCGAGAGCTCCGGCTCGACATTGATCGAGATCCCGTGAAAGGACACCCAGCGCCGCACGCGGACGCCGATGGCGGCGATCTTGTCCTCCTTCTTCGGCGCGCCGATGTCTCCGCGCGTAACCCAGATGCCGACGCGCCCGTCGCGTCGTTCGCCTTTGACGTTGAAGGCGGCGAGCGTCCGGATCACCCAATCCTCCAGCGCCTGGACGAAGGCGCGGACATCGGGCTTGCGGGCCTTCAGGTCGAGCAGGACATAGGCCACCCGCTGCCCGGGGCCATGATAGGTATACTGGCCTCCGCGCCCGGCCTCATAGACCGGGAAGCGGTCCGGCTGCAGCAGGTCGGCGGCGTTGGCGCTGGTGCCGGCGGTGTAGAGCGGCGGGTGTTCCAGCAGCCAGACAAGCTCCGGCGCACTGCCGTCGCGAATGGCCGCCGCGCGGGCTTCCATTTCGGCCACCGCTTCCGGATAGGCGACCGGCCGGTCAGATACCCGCCATTCAACGTCCATGTTCCTCACTCGTCCTGCAGAAGGTAATTTTTTCGTTCGATCAACTTTTTCAGCATAATGCCACTTGATCAGCTCCGAGGGATTTGCTACTCCCCCGCATCCCGAAGGCGCAAGCCTTCACAAGCCATATATCGTGCGGTCGTGGCGGAATTGGTAGACGCGCAGCGTTGAGGTCGCTGTCCGGTAACACGGGTGGAAGTTCGAGTCTTCTCGACCGCACCATCTCTCTCTGATCATAATGACTTAATCGCCTCCGGGCGCCATTTCTGCTGTGGCGTTCGCGGCCGTTGGCGGCTATCCAATGGCGATGCAGACCTGATCGGGGAGAGCCATTGTGGCTGAAGGACTGAAGGAAGCAGCACTCTATTTCCATAAGTATCCGAGGCCCGGAAAGCTGACGGTCGAAGCGACCAAGCCTCTGGCCACGCAGCGCGACCTGTCGCTCGCCTATTCCCCGGGCGTTGCCTATGCCTGCACCGCGATCGCCGAGGATCCTTCCGAAGTTCGCAACCTCACCGCCCGCGGCAATCTGGTTGCCGTGGTCACCAACGGCACGGCGGTGCTCGGTCTCGGGAATATCGGGCCGCTCGCCTCCAAGCCGGTGATGGAGGGCAAGGCGGTCCTGTTCAAGAAATTCGCCTATATCGATGTGTTCGACCTCGAGGTCGACGCGCTTGAGGTCGACAAGTTCTGCGACGTCGTCGCGGCGCTCGAGCCGACCTTCGGCGGCATCAATCTCGAGGACATCAAGGCGCCGGAATGCTTCGAGATCGAGGAGAAGCTCCGCGCCAGGATGAACATTCCGGTCTTCCATGACGATCAGCACGGCACCGCGATCATCGTCGCGGCGGCGATTCTGAGCGGCCTGCGCTGCGTCGACAAGAAGATGGAGGACATCAAGCTGGTCACCTCCGGCGCCGGCGCGGCCGCGCTGGCCTGCCTGAAGCTGCTGGTGACCATGGGGGTCAAGTACGAGAACATCTTCGTCACCGACATCGACGGCGTGGTCTACAAGGGCCGCTCGGCGATGAACCCGCATCTGGAGCCCTTCGCCCGGGAGACCGAGGCCCGCAAGCTGGGCGAGGTGATCGACGGTGCCGACGTGTTCCTCGGACTGTCGGCGCCGGGGGTCCTGAAGCAGGACATGGTCAAGAAGATGGCGCCGAGGCCGCTGGTCCTCGCGCTCGCCAACCCCGACCCGGAAATCACCCCGGAAGATGTCCGCGATGTGCGTCCCGATGCGGTGATCTGTACCGGGCGCTCGGACTATCCGAATCAGGTGAACAACGTTCTCTGCTTCCCCTACATCTTCCGAGGCGCACTCGATGTCGGCGCGACGACGATCAACGAGGAGATGAAGATCGCCGCGGTCGAGGCGATCGCCGATCTGGCCCAACAGGAAGTCTCGGATGTGGTCGCGAGCGCCTATGGTGGTGAAGCGCCGTCCTTCGGGCCCGAATATTTGATCCCGAAACCGTTCGATCCGCGCCTGATTCTCGAAATCGCGCCCCGCGTCGCGAAGGCGGCGATGGACAGCGGCGTCGCCACCATGCCGCTCGAGGATTTCGGCTGGTACCACGAGAAGCTCAGCCAGTTCGTCTACCGCTCCGGCCAGGTGATGCGGCCGATGGCGCTCGCGGCGAAAAAGGACCCGAAGAGGGTGGCGTTCGCCGAAGGGGAAGAGGACCGTATCCTGCGTGCCGCCCAGACGGTACTCGACGAGGGAATCGCCCGGCCGATTCTCATCGGGCGCGGCGCCGTGATCGCGCAGAAAATCGAGGAACTGCATCTCAGGATGAAGCCTGGCGTCGATATCGAGATCGTCGATATGCAGAATGACGACCGGCTCGACAGCTTCGCCGACACCTATCACGACATGATGGCGCGCCGAGGGGTCTCGCCGGACCGAGCCCGCCAGATCATGCGGAACCGGCCGACGGCAATCTCGTCGGTCATGGTTTGCCGCGGCGAAGCGGATGCCGGTATCTGCGGCGCGATCGGCCGCTGGCGCGACCATCTGCTCGAGGTCATTGACGTGATCGGGCCGCGTCCCGGCGTACACCGGTGCGCGGCGCTGAGTCTCCTGATCATGCCGCAGGGGCCGGTTTTCATCCTCGACACGCACGTCAATCCGAAGCCGTCGGCGTCCGATCTTATCGAGATGGTCGGGCTGGCGGCGACGGAAGTCCGCAGCTTCGGGATCGAGCCGAAGGTGGCCTTGCTGTCCCATTCCAATTTCGGCTCCTCGAACCTGGAATCGGCGGTCCGAATGCGGGAGTCCGTCGCTGGCTTGAAGAAGGCCTACCCGGACATCGAGATCGAGGGCGAAATGCATGCCGACGCCGCGATGTCCGAATCGATCCGCGAGCGCGCCTTCCCGAAAGCGGGTCTGACAGGTGCTGCGAACCTGCTCGTCATGCCGAGCATCGATGCGGCGAACATCTCGTTCAACCTGCTGAAGACGCTCGGACGCGGGCTTTCCGTCGGGCCGATGCTGCTCGGGACCGCCTATCCCATGCATATCCTGACCTCGTCGGTCACGGTGCGCGGGATCGTGAATTTGGCGACCGTCGCGGTCGTCGACGCTCAGGCACATCACAGCGCACGCGCCAGAAAGGGATAGCGCCATGGCGGTCGACAGCCCGAACGGACCGGAGGCGCCGGACGAGCCCGTGGCCGCGACCGAATCGGAAAAGCTGTCCAATGCCGGTCAGAAGGCCGAGAAGGCGCGCCGGGCGAAACGCAAGCAGAAGAAGCTCAAGCGCAAGATCCGCCATCTCGAACAGGAGCTGGCGGTTTATGACAGCGTCGCCGCCTCGAAGCTCTACGGCCTGACGCCGGAGCTTGAGCGCGAGGTCGCACAGGCGCTTTCCGAAGACAATCCGCGTCAGCTCTACCGACTGGTCCGCCCGCTCCACGCTGCCGACCATGCGGACCTGATCGAGCGCTATTCGGGCAAGGCCCGGGAGCGGCTCGTTACGGTCCTGGGGCGCTACTTCGATCCCGAGACCCTGACCTATCTCGACGACCGGGTGCGCGAAGAGGTCATCCCGCTGCTCGACGAGGAAGTCCTTCGCGCCGCCTTCCAGAAACTCGAATCGGACGATGCGGTCGGAATTCTCGGGGAACTGGATGAAGAGGATCAGGCGCGGCTGCTCGATTCTCTGCCGGAGCGCGATCGGGCGATCGTCGAAGAGGGCCTCACATATGAAGAGGAATCCGCTGGGCGTCTGATGCAGCGTGAGCTGGTGACCGTGCCGGAGCACTGGACGGTCGGCCAGACTATCGACTTCCTGCGTACCAATGCGGCGCTGCCGAACTCCTTCTACGACATCTTCGTCATAGATCCGGCCCGCCGCCCGCTCGGCAAGCTGTCGCTGAGCCGGTTGCTCCGGAGCAAACGGCCGGTGCTCGTCGAGGACATCATGCAGACCGACTTCCACCGGGTTCCGGTGGTGATGGACCAGGAAGACGTGGCGCTGCTGTTCCGCCAGTACGGTCTCGTTTCGGCGCCGGTGGTTGACGCGAACGACCGGCTGCTCGGCATGATTACGGTGGATGACGTCGTCGACGTCATGAACGAGGAGGCGGAGGAGGACATTCTGCGCCTCGGCGGTGTCGCGAACGACGACCTGCACGGTAGTCTCTTCAGCACCACGCGCAGCCGGTTTTCCTGGCTGGCAGTGAATCTGGTGACTGCCGTCGTCGCCTCCGGTGTGATCGGCGCCTTCGAGACCACGATCGAGAAGATCGTGGCGCTCGCGGTCCTGATGCCGATCGTCGCCTCGATGGGCGGCAATGCCGGCACCCAGACCCTGACCGTTGCCGTCCGCGCGCTGTCCATGCGCGAGCTGAGCTCGACCAACGCGCTTAAGTTCGTGCTGAAGGAAATGACCGTCGGTTCGCTGAACGGGATCATGTTCGCGCTCATCGCCGCTGCGGTCTGCTGGGCCTGGTTCGGCGACCCCCAGATCGCCGCGGTCCTTGCCTTCGCCATGCTGATCAATCTTTTCGTCGCCGGGCTCTCCGGCACGCTGATTCCGATCACCCTCGAGCGCTTCAAGATCGACCCGGCGGTGGCCTCGACCGTGTTCCTGACCACGGTCACGGACGTGGTCGGGTTTTTCACATTCCTCGGACTCGCTGCCGTCTTCCTTATGTAGCCTTGCCGATTGACGTAAACGTCAATCGGTGATCTGGTTTTCCTCATGCTAAAGGAAATCACCACGGCGGATCTTGCGCGCGAGTTCGACCTGACCACCAGGGCGATCCGCCATTATGAAGCCATTGGCCTGATCGCGCCATCGCGGCGCGGCCGGACTCGGATCTTCAGTCAGCGCGACCGGGTGCGCCTTGGGCTCATCGCACGCGGACGAAGGCTGGGCCTCGCACTCGAGGAAATCCGGGAGATCATCGACCTCTACGATGCGGAACGCGGGGAGGAACGGCAGATCCTGCTGCTCCTCGGCAAGTTGCGCGCGCGGCGCGCGAAGCTGCAGGAGCAGGTGCGGGAGCTGACTGCTATTCTCGAGGAGCTCGATGCCGTCGAGGCGAGTTGCATTCAGACATTGACGGATCTGTCCAAAGACGGAAATGATTGACGTTAACGTCAATGAGAAAATCATGAACGCGCTCCGCACCCCCAACCCCGACTTCGCCGCCCGCGTGCGCGAGAGTTTCGCCCGGCAAGCCTTCATGACGCATATCGGCGCCGAACTTACGGCGGTGGAGGCCGGAAGCTGCGAGATCGTACTGCCGTACCGCGAGGAGCTGACCCAGCAGCACGGCTTCTTCCATGGCGGCGTGATCGGAACGCTGGCGGACAATGTCTGCGGCTATGCCGCCTTTACGCTCGCCCCCGCCGATGCCAGCATCCTCACCGTCGAATACAAGATGAACATCGTTTCGCCCGGCGACGGGGAGCGGCTGGTTGCGCGGGCGAAGGTCGTCCGTCCCGGGCGTTCGCTGGTGGTCTGCCAGGCCGATATTCATGTCGAGAAAGGCGGGGTCGAGAAGCTGGTCGCCACCGCCCTCGGTACCCTGATGCTGATGCATGGCCGCGACGACGGCCCCAATGTCTACTGAGCGGACAAAGATCCGTAGCGGAGGAAACAGAGGATGATCCCGAACGATATTCCGTCCCTGAATTACGATCTGGGCGAGACCGCCGACATGCTGCGCGATGCGGTACGCTCTTTCTCGGCGGACGAAATCGCGCCGCGCGCCGCGGAGATCGATCGGACGAACGAGTTCCCGATGGATCTCTGGCCGAAGCTCGGTGCTCTCGGCGTGCTCGGCGTCACGGTCGACGAGGAATATGGCGGCGCGGGCATGGGCTATCTCGAACATTCCGTCGCTATGGAGGAGATCAGCCGTGCGTCCGCCTCGGTCGGGCTCAGCTACGGCGCCCACTCCAATCTCTGCGTCAACCAGATCCGCCTCAACGGCACGGAGGCGCAGAGGCGGAAGTACCTGCCGAAGCTGATCTCGGGCGAGAATGTTGGCGCGCTGGCGATGAGCGAGCCCGGCGCCGGTTCAGACGTGGTTTCGATGAAATTGCGCGCCGTGAAGAAAGGCGACCGCTACGTCCTCAACGGCAACAAGATGTGGATCACCAACGGTCCCGATGCCGACACGCTGGTGGTCTACGCCAAGACCGATCCGGACGCGCATCAGCACGGGATCACCGCCTTTCTGATCGAGAAGGGCTTCAAGGGGTTCTCTACGGCGCAGAAGCTGGACAAGCTCGGCATGCGCGGCTCGAACACCTGTGAGCTGGTGTTCGAGGATTGCGAGGTGCCGGAGGAGAACGTTCTCGGCAAGCTGAACGGCGGCGTCCGGGTGCTGATGAGCGGTCTCGACTACGAGCGCGCGGTGCTGGCCGCCGGATCGCTCGGCATCATGCAGGCCTGCATGGACATCGTCGTGCCCTACATCCACGAGCGCAAGCAGTTCGGCAAGCCGATCGGCGAGTTCCAGCTCATGCAGGGCAAGATCGCCGACATGTATGTGACGATGAATTCTGCAAAGGCCTATGTCTATGCGGTCGCCAAGGCCTGCGACCGTGGCGAGGTGACCCGCAAGGACGCGGCCGGCGCGATTCTTTACGCGGCGGAAAAGGCGACCTGGATGGCGCTGGAAGCGATCCAGTGCCTCGGCGGTACGGGCTACATCAACGAGACCGCGACGGGCCGCCTGCTGCGCGACGCCAAGCTCTACGAGATCGGCGCGGGAACCAGTGAGATCCGGCGCATGCTGATCGGCCGCGAGCTGTTCAAGGAAACCGCCTGACGGGGAGGGCCGCGTGGCCATCGAACACGAGAACGGCCTGGTCCGGGAAGCGGACGGCAAGCCCCGCTGCTGGTGGTGCGCCGGCGACGATCTTTACCGGCACTATCACGACACGGAATGGGGGCAACGGGTTCGGGACGACCGAACCCTGATCGAGAAGATTTGCCTCGAGGGCTTCCAGTCCGGTCTCTCCTGGCTGACCATCCTGCGCAAGCGGGAGAACTTCCGAGCGGCCTTCGCAAATTTCGAGATCGAGAAGGTGGCCGCGTTCGGGGAGGCCGATATCGAGCGCTGCGTGCAGGATGCCGGCATCATCCGGCACCGTGGCAAGATCGTCTCGACGATCAACAACGCGCGCCGCGCGATCGAGCTGATCGAGAAGGAGGGTTCGCTCTCCGACTACGTCTGGCAGTTTCGGGCGCAGGACCGCGGCCTCCAGCGGCTCGACTATGCCGCACTTCGGCAGATCACGATGTCACCGGAATCGACAGCACTCTCCAAGGACCTGAAGAAACGCGGCTGGAGCTTTGTCGGCCCGACCACCTGTTACGCATTCATGCAGGCCATGGGTATGGTCGATGATCATGTCGAGGGTTGCCACGTCACCGTCGGAGAGAGACGGTAACGGCCGCAGGAGCCGTACCGCGAGGGAGAGCACATGATCGGCAGACGTATTTATTCCGGGTCGCCCTTCGAGGAGATGGCTGGTTACGCCCGCGCCGTCGTCGACGGCAACATGGTCCATGTCTCGGGGACCACGGGCTTCAATCCGGAGACCATGAGTTTCCCGGATAGCGTCGAGGAGCAGGCAGAGCTCTGCTTCCACAACATCCAGCGTGCCCTGGTACAGGCGGACAGCCATCTGGACAACCTGCTGCGGGTCCGGGTCTATGTCGCCAGCCGGGAGGAGTTCGACCGGATCAAACCGATCATCAAGAAATATTGCGACGCCGCTCGGCCGGCGAACACGACGATCATCTGCGATCTGGCCGAAGAACAGATGCGCGTCGAGGTCGAGGTGACGGCAAAGACCGTCTATCGGCCGCAGGGCAACGAACGCTGAGGGAGATGCGAAATGCCGACAGTTCTGATCACGGGTGCCAACCGGGGTATCGGCCTCGAGCTTGCCCGGGCTTATGCGGCGGATGGCTGGGACGTCATCGGCACCTGCCGCCAACCTGACGCGGCCTCCGAGCTGAAAGCCGTCGGCGGGGTCGAGATCCATGCGCTCGACGTGACTGACGCCGCGAGCGTCGCGGCGCTGGGGAAGACGCTTCAGGGCCGCAAGATCGACCTTCTGCTGAACAATGCCGGCGTCAACTACCGGGGCGGAACCCTGGCGGAGATCGATTACGACAATTGGGCGAAGACGATGGACGCGAATGTCTTCGGCCCGATGCGGGTATGTGACGTCCTGATGGAAAACGTGCTGGCGAGCGAGCGCAAGCAGATGGGTTTCATCAGCTCGAAAATGGGCTCCATCGCCGAATGCAAGGGCGGCTCGTACATGTACCGCTCCTCCAAGACGGCGCTGAACATGGCCGTCAAATGCCTCTCGATGGAATTCGGCGCGAAGGGCCTGGTCGCCGTGATGTTCCATCCGGGCCATGTCCGCACCGACATGGGCGGTCCGTCGGCGCCGGTTCTTCCGACCGAGAGCGCGGCCGGAATCAAATCCGTACTCGACGGAGCGACGGCCTCGGATAACGGGTGTTTCTACAATTACGACGGGACCGCGCTGCTGTGGTGAGCGGGGCCGGAGACAAGGGAGCGAAACAATGACCGACAGCGAAACGGGCGGAGACCCTATCCTCTTCTATTTCGATTTCTCCTCGCCCTTCGCCTATCTGGCGGCGAACAAGATCAACGACGTCGCCAAGCTCTACAACCGCGAGGTCGACTGGCGGCCGACGCTGCTCGGCGCGGTCTTCAAACTGAACGGCAACAAGCCGCTGATGGACCAGCCGCTGAAGGGCGAATATGCCCGCCGGGACCTCGCCCGCTGCGCCCGCCTGATGGGCCTGCCGATGGAAATGCCGGAAAGCTTCCCGTTCCTCTCCGTCGCCGCGGCGCGCGCCGTTTGGTGGCTGAAAGGCAAGGACGAAGCACTGGCGCAGAAGGTTGCGCTCGCCTTGTTCAACGCAGCGTTCCAGGAAGCGAAGGCGATCAACAGCGCCGAAGCCGTGCTCGAAATCGCAGCGGATTGCGGCGTCGATGCCGACGAGCTGAAGGCGGCTCTGAACGATCCGGAGGTGAAGGAAAAGCTGAAGATGGAAGTCGACGCCTCGATCGCCGCCGGCGTCTGCGGCGCGCCGTTCTTCATCGTCGACGGCGAACCCTTCTGGGGCGCGGACCGGATCGACCATATCGAACACTGGCTCAGCACCGGCGGCTGGTAGGATCTTTCAGATGACCGTTCTCACTTCGGCGCTCAGCAGCCGTGACGAAACTTTCCGTCGCAACGCGGACCACATGCGCGCGCTGGTCGCCGACCTGCAGGCGCAGATCGCGGTCGCCAAGGAAGGCGGCGGCGCGTCCAGCCGTGAGCGTCACGTCGCGCGCGGCAAGCTGTTGCCACGCGAACGGATCCGCACGCTGCTCGATCCGGGCGCACCCTGGCTCGAGCTTTCCCAACTCGCGGCGCACGGCATGTATTCCGGAGACATCGCGTCGGCGGGGATCCTGACCGGTATCGGCCGGGTCATGGGGCAGGAGGTGATGATCATCGCCAACGATGCGACGGTGAAGGGCGGCACCTATTTCCCGATGACGGTGAAGAAGCATCTCCGCGCCCAGGAAATCGCCTGGCAGAACCGTCTGCCCTGCATCTATCTGGTCGATTCCGGCGGCGCCTTCCTGCCGGCCCAGGACGAGGTCTTCCCGGACCGGGACCATTTTGGCCGGATCTTCTACAACCAGGCCAACATGTCGGCCGACGGCATCCCGCAGATCGCGGTGGTGATGGGGTCCTGTACGGCTGGCGGCGCCTATGTCCCGGCGATGTCCGACGAAAGCATCATCGTGAAGGAGCAGGGCACCATCTTTCTCGGCGGACCGCCGCTGGTGAAGGCCGCGACCGGCGAGGTGGTGAGCGCGGAGGATCTCGGCGGCGCCGACGTGCATTCCCGCATCTCCGGCGTCACCGACCATATCGCCAATGACGACACCCACGCGCTCGGCATCGCCCGGCGGATCGTCGGCAACCTGAACCGGGTGAAAAACCCCAACATCGCTGTCCGCGAGCCGGTCGAGCCACTCTATGACGCGGAAGAGATCTACGGTGTCGTTTCCGAGGACAGCCGCAAGCCCTTCGACGTGCGCGAAATCATCGCCCGCATCGTCGACGGCTCGGAGTTCGACGAGTTCAAGCCGCTCTACGGCACCACGCTGGTCACCGGCTTCGCCCATCTCTGGGGCTATCCGGTCGGCATCGTCGCCAACAACGGCATCCTCTTCTCAGAATCATCCCTTAAAGGCGCGCATTTCGTCGAGCTCTGCTGCCAGCGCGGCATCCCGCTCGTCTTCCTGCAGAACATCACCGGCTTCATGGTCGGGCGGAAATACGAGTCCGGCGGGATCGCCAAGGACGGCGCCAAGCTGGTGACGGCCGTCGCTTCCGCCAGGGTGCCGAAATTCACCGTGATCATCGGCGGCTCCTTCGGGGCGGGCAATTACGGCATGTGCGGGCGAGCCTATTCGCCGCGCATGCTCTATATGTGGCCGAACGCCCGGATCTCGGTCATGGGCGGCGAGCAGGCGGCGAACGTATTGGCCCAGGTGCGCCGCGACGGGCTCGAGGCCAAGGGCGAGAGCTGGCCGGAAGCCGAGGAAGAGGCTTTCAAGGCGCCGATCCGCGAGCAGTACGAGACCCAGGGCCATCCCTATTACGCGAGCGCCCGGCTCTGGGACGACGGCATCATCGATCCAGCCGACACCCGCACCGTGCTCGGGCTATCCATTTCCGCCTCGCTGAACCGCGAGATCGAGCCGACGAAATTCGGCATTTTCAGAATGTAGGCTCATGCAGACCGAATACAGATTGCAGAGGCCGGAAAGCCTCTTCGTCGAGGACGATGCAGGCGTGGTGACCGTCACGCTCAACCGGCCCGAAATCCATAACGCCTTTGACGAGGTTCTCATCAAGGACCTGCACGCGCTGTTCCGTGCCATGGCCGGGCGCGGCGACGTCCGCGTGCTGGTTCTGACCGGCGCCGGAACCAGCTTCTCGGCGGGCGGCGACCTCAACTGGATGAAGCGCGCGGCGGAGCATACGGAGCACGACAATTTCGAGGACGCGATGCGTTTCTCGAACATGATGGACGCGCTCTACAGCCTGCCCATGACGACTATTGCCAAGGTGAACGGAGCGGCGATGGGCGGCGGTTTCGGACTTTGCACCTGCTGCGACGTCGCCGTTGCTTCGGAAAATGCGAGCTTCGCCCTTTCCGAGGTGCGGCTCGGGATCATTCCGGGCGTGATCAGCCCTTACGTGATCCAGGCCATCGGCGTGAGGGAAGCGCATCGCTGGTTTCAGACCGGCGAGCGGATCGGGGCGGCGGAGGCGCAGCGTATCGGCATCGTCCATGAGGTCTGCCCGCAGGATGAACTTGATGCCGCAGTCGACAACATGGTCGGCGAGATCCTGAAATCCGGTCCGGACGCGGTGCGTGCCTCGAAGGCGCTGCTCCGCGAGATCGCCGGGCGCGAACTGGACGACACCACGCGCCGGGAAACCGCGCAGCGGATCGCTCAACAGCGCGCCTCCAGCGAGGGACGGGAAGGGCTCTCGGCCTTTCTCGAGAAACGCAAACCGAACTGGATCTCCAGATGAGCGGCGTCCGGACCATCCGCACCCTGCTGATCGCCAACCGGGGCGAGATCGCCTGCCGTATCGCGAGGACCGCGAAGGGCCTCGGAATCCGCACTGTCGCCGTCTATTCGGAGGCGGATGCGGACGCGCTTCACGTAAAGACGGCGGACACCGCTTATCCGATCGGTCCGGCGGAGGCGGCGAAGTCCTATCTCGACATCCCGCGCCTGATCGAGACCGCGAAGCGCGCCGGCGCGGAGGCGATCCATCCCGGTTACGGGTTTCTCTCCGAGAATGCGGCTTTCGCGAAGGCCTGCGCCGAGGCCGGGATCATCTTTGTCGGCCCGGACGTCCCGGCGATCGAGGCGATGGGCTCGAAGGCGGCCGCCAAGGAAATCATGTCGAAGGCCGGCGTGCCGCTGGTGCCTGGCTATCATGGCGAGGATCAGGACCTCGCGGTGCTGAAGAAGGCTGCCGAGGAGATCGGCTTTCCCGTTCTGCTGAAGGCGAGCGCCGGCGGTGGCGGCAAGGGCATGCGTGTGGTCGAGGCGGAGAAGGATCTCGAATCGGCGATCGCCGCAGCGAAGCGCGAAGCGGCGGCGGCATTCGGCGACGACCGGCTGCTGATCGAGAAATACCTGACCCGCCCGCGCCATGTCGAAATGCAGGTCTTCGCCGACCGGCTTGGCAATGTGGTTCATCTCTTCGAGCGCGACTGCTCGGTGCAGCGCCGTCATCAGAAGGTGGTGGAGGAGGCGCCTGCGCCGGGCCTTGCCGAAGAGGTCCGCGCCGCGATGGCGGAGGCCGCGGTGAATGCGGCGAAGGCGATCGACTATGTCGGCGCCGGCACCGTCGAGTTCATCATGGACGAGGGCGGCGGCTTCTATTTCATGGAGATGAACACCCGCCTGCAGGTCGAGCACCCGGTAACGGAGATGATCACCGGGCAGGACCTTGTGGCTTGGCAGCTTCGCGTGGCCGAGGGACATCCCCTGCCGCTCTCCCAGGAGGAGATCCGGCGCGAGGGCCATGCGGTCGAGGTCCGGCTCTATGCCGAGGACCCGGCGCGCGATTTCCTGCCGCAGACCGGGACCCTGAGCAGGCTCGGCTTTCCCGGGGCGGGAACCGGGATTCGCATTGATAGCGGTGTCGTCGAGGGCGACTCGGTCTCGGTGCATTACGATCCGATGATCGCCAAGCTGATTGCCTATGGCGCGGACCGGACGGAGGCGCTGCGCCTGCTGGCCCGCGCGCTCGGCACGACCCGGATCGGCGGTCTCGCGAACAATGCCGGCTATCTGAAGCGGATCGTCGAGCACCCGGCCTTCCTCGCAGGCGAGGTGGATACACGTTTCATCGAACGCTACGGGGAAGATCTGCGGGCGGAGGCGGGTGACCCGTCGATGCTGCATCGGATCGCCGCCGCCGCTCTGCTCGAGTCGCAGCGGCTCAGGGCGCTCGAGGCCGCGCGCCGGAGCCGGGATCCGTTCTCGCCTTGGGCGCTGGCCCATGGCTGGCGTCTGAACGACTCGCCGTTGCATCGGATGACGCTTCTCTCCGGGGGCGCGGAAATCCTGCTGGAATACCGCCTCGATGCCGCTGGCTGCCGCTTTGAGGGAGACAGCGATCCCGTTCTCGTTCGTGTCGAAAGCGATCGGGACGACCTGCGGGTTCGGGTCGACGGCGTGCCGTTCGACGGCGAGGTGCGGGCGGACGGCGACAGCGTGACACTCTTTTCGAACGGCGCGGCGCACCGCTATCTTTTGAAATCCGCACTGGCCTCCGGCGCCGATGCGGGTGAGGATTCGGGCCATGTCTCAGCGCCGATGCCCGGCAAGCTGATCGCGGTACAGGTCACCGCGGGCGCGCAGGTCGCCAAGGGCGATCCGCTGATGGTGCTCGAGGCGATGAAGATGGAGCATGTGATCAGGGCGCCGGATGATGGCGTGGTCGCGGCGCTTCATTTCGCGGCCGGCGATCAGGTCGAGGAGGGCGCGGATCTGCTGCTCTTCGAGAAGGCCGCAGAGGGCTGAGCCACCGGCGCGGGACCGGCGGCAGAGCCGGTTCCCAGACATCCCGTGACACGAGTTGGATAGTTTCCGCTGATGCCGAGTTTCCAGCCCCGCCACCTGATCCTGTTGCCGGTCCTGGCGCTCAGCGCCTGGCTTGCCTTCCTCCCGCCGGCGGGCATGCCTCCGGGCGCGGCTCCGTCCGGCGCCCTTGTGGTGCTCTGCATCGGCCTCTGGGCGACGGGCGCGATCGCCGAGCACCTGGTGGCGATGCTGCTCTTCTTCCTCGCCATGGTCTTCTCCATCGCACCGGCGCCGACGGTGTTTTCCGGCTTCGCCTCCGGCGCCTTCTGGCTCGTCTTCGGCGGCCTGATCATCGGCGCCGCGGTCGACGTCACCGGGCTCGGCAAGCGATTGGCGCGGGCGATCACGGCACGGATCTCCGGCGGCTACGGCGCGGTGATCGCGGGCATCGTCACGGTCTCGGTGGTGCTGATCTTCCTGATGCCGTCGACGCTGTCGCGCATCGTGCTGCTGATGCCGATCGTCCTCGCGCTCGCCGAGCGGCTCGGATATGCGGATGGCACGAAAGGTCGGCACGGTATGGTGCTGGCGATGATTCTCACCTCCTATCTCTGCTCCGTCGGCGTGCTACCGGCGAACGTTCCGAACAACGTGCTGGTCGGCGCCGCCGAGACCTCCCACGGCGTGGTGATCCGCTATTTCGACTATCTGCTGCTGCACTTCCCGGTGCTGGGCGGGGTGAAGGCGGTGATCATCGCCTTCTTCCTCACCTGGATGTTCGGCGAGGAGGCGAAACCGAAGGCCGAGGAGACAAGCGAGACGGGACCTACCTGGGCTGGCATGAGCCTGCCCGAGAAGAAGATGGCGCTTTACCTCGCCGTCGCGCTGGTGCTCTGGGCGACGGATGCGGTACACGGCATTTCGCCGGCCTGGATCTCCCTCGGTGCCGGACTGCTCTGCCTTCTGCCGGTGACGGGATTGGTCTCGGCGGATGTCTACCGGCAGAAGATCTCGCTCAATCCGCTGATCTATATCGCCGGCATTCTTGCCGTCGGGGCGCTGGTCGCGCAGTCCGGTCTCGGAACCTGGGTCGGCGCGCAGCTGATCGCGGCCGAAGGGCTGCAACCGGGCAATCCGGCCGAAGCCTTCGCGGTAATCGCCGGGCTTGGCACATTTCTCGGCATGATCTCGACCATGCCGGCGGTGCCGGCCGTTCTGGCCCCGCTGGCAGGCGACCTTTCCGAGGCGAGCGGCTTTCCGCTCTTCCATGTGATGAATCTGATCGTGGTCGGCTTCTCGACCGTGATCATGCCCTATCAGGTCCCGCCTTTCGTGATCGGCATGCAGCTCGGCAACGTTCCGCTGGCGGCGGGCGCGCGGTCCTGCCTCGCGCTGGCGCTGCTGTCCGTGCTCGTCATCCTGCCGCTGGATTTCGCCTGGTGGTGGCTGCTCGGCATGTTCGACTAGGCCGGGCGGGGAACCAGCCATGCCGCTCAACCTGATCAAGCTCTGCGTCGGGATCGAAACCGTGGAAGAACTCGAGCAGTACCGCGCCGAACAGCGCGCCCGGGCCGAGTCGACGGGAACGGAGCCCTGCAGCACGCACCGCACGCGGTCCTTTCCGCGCCGGGCGGACGAGATTCTCGAAGGCGGGTCGCTTTACTGGGTGATCAAGGGGCAGGTGCGGGCACGTCAGCGAATCCTCCGGCTGGAGGAAATCGAGAGCGAGGACGGACGGCCGCGCTGCGGCATCGTAATGGATCTGGATGTCGTCCGCGTCGTCCCCCGCCGGCACCGCGCCTTCCAGGGCTGGCGCTACCTCGACGAGGCGGACGCGCCGCAGGATCTTTACGATTCGGGTGGCGGCGTCGACGGCGACATGCCGTCCGAGATGCAGGAGGAACTGCGCCGCCTCGGAATTCTCTGACTCTGCCGGTTCGGAGCTGCGCTCAGGTCTTTTCCGCCAGCGGGTTGGCCGGGGCGACGGTGAAGTCGATCGCCGTGCCGCCGACGGTCCGGCTCGAGAGCGTGACCGTCGCGATCCGGTCGCCGCGGCTATATGTCATGGTGCTGATCGCGGAGCGGACGCTGGTGATCTTGCGCCAGCCGAATCGCGGCATCTCGCGCTCGTAGAAGGCATACATGTCCGGCATCTTGTGGCCGACGGTCAGCGCGAGCCGGCCGATCCAGCCGTCCTCGGCGCCGAGCACAAGCAGATTGTCGAAATCGATATCGGCATTGACGGGGATGGGAACATCCCGGAACTCCGCGAATTTCGGTCCCTCGTCCCGGTTCTGCTGCGAGCTCGACCCGAGCCCGTCCTTCTTCGCCTGCCCGTCAGAGCTGCCGGCCTGACCGAAAGAGGGAAGAGTGACGCCGTTGCAGGCACCGAGCGCGACCGTCAGGGCGGCGGCAAGGAGCAGCTTCGGAACGGAACCGAATCTTGCCAATGGAGGGTGCCCGTCGCGCATGTGCTTTCGTCCTTTGCCTGATTTCCGTAAGGAAAGTTCGGGACGCCCGAGCAAACCCCACAGAATGTTTTTATAGACCGTAATTATGCTATATATTGTGCCATCGATCAGATGACCTGTCAGGCTTTTTCGCTGTTGACAGGGTTCTGCGGGAGGTTCTATACACCGGCCCACTTCGCGGCGCCGACGCGAACGCGTGTCTCTTCTTCAGGGGCTTGCATTCACCGACGGCCTCGCCTATATTCGGGTTTCGCAAGGCGTTCGTCGCCGCAGCGGTTTCCATAGACGCGGATCTTCCAGTGCCGCCCTTCGGCGGAACAGGGTTTCGTTGTCTCTCCTCTCCGGAGGAGTGCTCTTTGACATTGTGGATATAGGAAAGGGATGCGCAGGCGGCGGCCTTGAGTGGTTTGCCGGTTTTCGATCAAATGATCGACCTGAGCAT